>DETS01000011.1:93794-94832 GCA_002361735.1 Lachnospiraceae bacterium UBA3282
CTCCAGCCGCTCCTGAATGATCTCTAAGTGCAGCAGCCCCAAAAAACCGCAGCGGAATCCAAAGCCCAGGGCAATGGAAGTCTCCGGCTCATAATTTAAAGAAGCGTCGTTTAATTTCAGCTTTTCCAGTGCGTCCCGCAGATCGGGATACTTAGCGCCGTCCGCCGGGTACATGCCGCAGTAGACCATGGAGTTGACTTTTTTGTAACCGGGAAGCGGCTCCTTGCAGGGGTTGTCCACATCCGTCACCGTATCGCCCACAGCGGTATCCTTCACATTCTTGATGGAAGCGGTGAGATACCCCACCATCCCCGCTGCAAGCTCGTCACAGGGAATGAACTGTCCCGCGCCGAAGTAACCGACCTCCACCACTTCCGCGGTGGCGCCCGTTGCCATCATCCTGATCTTTGTCCCTTTTTTGACCCTGCCCTCCTTAATGCGGCAAAACACGATCACACCCTTGTAAGAATCGTAGACTGAATCGAAAATCAGCGCCTGCAAAGGATTGTCAGGGCTGCCGCCGGGCGCCGGTATCTTTTCCACGATCGCCTCCAGCACATCCTCGATGCCGATGCCGTTCTTCGCGGAGATCAGCGGCGCATCCTGCGCCTCGATACCGATCACGTCCTCGATCTCATTCTTTACCCGCTCCGGCTCCGCGCTGGGCAGATCGATCTTATTGATGACAGGAAAGACGTCCAGATCGTGATCGAGCGCCAAATAGACGTTTGCCAGCGTCTGCGCCTCAATGCCCTGCGCCGCGTCCACCACCAGGATCGCGCCGTCGCAGGCGGCAAGCGACCGACTCACCTCATAGTTAAAATCCACATGTCCCGGCGTGTCGATGAGATTGAAGATATACTCGTTTCCGTCCTTTGCCTGATAGACGATACGCACGGTCTGCGCCTTGATGGTGATGCCCCGTTCCCGCTCTAAGTCCATATTATCCAATATCTGCGCCTGCATCTCCCGGCTGGTCAACAGCCCCGTCTGCTCGATGATACGGTCGGCAAGCGTGGACTTGCCGTGGTCGATGTG
>DETS01000004.1 GCA_002361735.1 Lachnospiraceae bacterium UBA3282
CCTACAAAAACTTTACCCTAGCTCTGCCGCTTACCCATACAAAAGAAAGATGATTTGGAATGCTTGATAAAACGATTTGATTTATGCGAAATATCCATGCAAAAGCATATCAATCCTAACCATTGCATAACACCCGTTTTTCACCTCATTCGTAACACATTAGTAACACGAAATTTCCTCCAAAATCCCCTCCCATCCCCCATCCCGTGCACTTTCGCAAATTTTATAAAACTTTAATAAAGTACACATTAGTAACAAATAGCCTGTAAAACATCCTGATTTTATCAATATTCCACCCGCGAATCCAAACTCAAAATCCGCAACCCCGTATAAACACTGCAAAACCCAAACACCCCAAGATTTAAGGCAGGGAAAATTTCGGGTTGTGGAGGAGCCAGTTTCCGGGCCTTCCGACGAGCAAATACCCGAGGAAGGAGGAGAAGACGAAACAGGTGTTATTCCACCTGTCGACGAGCAGCCTGCAGCACCGGCTGATCCGGCACCTGCAGAACCTGTAGAACCCGAGGTACCCGCTGAGACACCTGCGGACCCTGAGACACCTGCAGATCCCGAGGCACCCGCTGAGACACCTGCGGATCCCGAGGCACCTGTTGATGAGCCTACAGTTGACGAGCCCGTCGAGGAAGATCCTTCCGAGGAAGTAGGGATCAACGATGCCGAGATCGATGCAAAGGGCGACGTTTACGCTACCCTCACGATCGAGAATTACCTGAAACTGAAAGATCAGGTAACCTTCACACCCAGTACAGGATTTACCATTTCCAGTAAGGGTGTCATCACCGCGAAGGAAGCTACAGGCGAATCTACGCCCGCCATCACCCTGACGATTGCGGCAAAGCCTAACTGGCGGATTACCGAGGTAAAGAAGGATGGCACGGCTGTAGAAGCGGCAGGAGGATCATACGCCATTACCGTGGAAAAGGCTGCCGGTTCTGTTGCTAATTCCACCGTTACGGTCGCGACCGTTGCTACCTATCAGGCAAAGGCATACGGTATCGCGGGCAAAACGCTGACAGTAAAGACCGGCGATGCGGCTGATGCTACGGCAACGATCAATATAGCGGCAGCGGCAGCCGATGCGACAGCGGTTACCCTTGATAAGGGCAGAGCGATGGCGTTTGAGACGAATGCGGCGGCATCTGACGCTGATCATCGCCTCAAAGTCTACTATATCACCGACGGTTCCGATAAGGACGACAAGGTCGAGATCGAGCCCGTGACCACACCTGCGACTTCGACAACCCCCGCAAAGACCACCTACACGGTCGAGCAGTCTGTCATCGACTCTCTGGACGGTTCCATTGCCATCCTTTTCGTTGACGAGGCAAAGGTGGCAGTAACTGTGGCAAAAGCGACAGGCGCACAGGATGTAGATATCGAAGTAGAGGTACCGGATGATACGCCGAATGCGGCAGCAGGAGCTAAGAAATGGGTAGCTTATGCCGCCAATACGAACAACAAAGTTTTCCCGGGCGAGACCTTTAAGTTCCGTGTGAAGACGGCAGCGAACTATGCGATCAAGGCAGCGAAAGTTGGCGAGGATGCACTTACGCCCGGCACCGCCATGACGGTAACGACAGGCACGGGTCAGAGCGCAACGACGGCGACCTGGATCCCGTTTGAGGTCGCACCGACGGCAGATACTGCTGTAACGGTGGAGACAGCGTTTGATGCTACAAAGAAAAGCACACTGACCTTTACACTGACCGGAAAAGCCGGCTCTGCCACGGCAAAGATCACGGATGTCGTTCCGGTAACGAAGGAAGATGCAGCGGCAACAGATGCAGAACTCGCAGCAGCGCTTGGCATCGCCGAGGCAGACCTGAATCTTGCGCCCGGCGAGGCTCTTGATATCTTAACGCCTACCGGGACCGGTGCGAAAGTGGTAGTCACGGTGACACCTGCAGAGAATTATGCACTGAAGGCACCCACAGGGGTCACTCTGGAAGCAAATGGCTCACTCAAGAAGACCTTTGAAGGCACAAGCCTTACTTCCACGCTCAGTGTAGAAGCTGAGACAGAGGCGGCGGCAGTAGCGGCCGACACCACAAAGTATTTCAAGATCACCACCGCGGATGCTGAAAGCATCAAGGATATCAGCAACTGCGAGACGACAGATAAGAAAGTAGAAAGAAAGGGTACTTCGCCTAATTTCTACTATGAAGTCAAGACAGGCGTCAAGACGGTGACATTCACCGTAAATGTAAAGGAAGGCTTTAAGCTTGCAGATATCGCAGAGGCATACTCCGTTAAGGAGCTTTCCACAACAGGCGGCTTTACCAAGTACGAAGTGACCCTCTTTGCGAGCAAGTTGAATGTGACCTCGGTAAAGGACGGTTCAGAGTATACCGACGCGCAGGATATCGCTTTGACAAAGGAGGCGCTTTCCTACAACGTATCCGTAGACCTTGAGAGCAGCGATGCTGCAACCTATGTTGCAACTTATCAGAGCAAGGATAATGCAACGGCAAATGCTACGTTTGTTGATTACGATCCCGAAAAAGATGCAGCCCTTAGCTATAACAAAGCACTCAAAGCAGAGATCAAACCCGCAGCAAACTACACCCTTAAGTCCGTAAGCTACACCATGGGCGGCGAACCTGTTGACGTGCCCGTTGAGTGGGATGACAGCGATGCATTGGAGGAGTTTGAAGTTGCAAGACTGAACATCGCCAAAGTAACGGATAATGTCGTGATCACCGTTAAGACCGAGAAGAAGACCGTAAGCTTAGGCACACTTGCCAAGGTAACGGATAGTTCCGGTATCACGTTTGCGGATGTGACCGATAAGGACGGCAACGGCATCTACCAGATCGCTTCCGGCGCGAAGTATGTGGCAAGTGTCCTGGATGCAGGCACACCTGTTGCTGACGCAAAGGATGTCAGCGTAGTCGTAAAGGATGCTTCCGGTGCGGCAGTCGCTATGACGACACCGATCATAACGGATAAGAACGCAGCAAAGAGACGTTCCTTCAGCGTACCTGCAAGCCTTGCGGGGCAGGAGATCACGGCGGAAGTCTCCTATGAAGGAGCAGCCGTAGGCACCTACATCATGCAGGTGAGCAAAAAGGCGACCGAGCTGAGCGTAAACGGCGGCGCGGCGATTACGCAGAGCGTGGACAGCGTTGCTGAGTATCCGATCGTGACAAATGGTACGACACCTAACGACAGTTATGTCACGATAACGGATGACGAGGGTAACCTTAGCGATAAACTCGTTGCAGATATTCAAAACGGTAAATTGAGAGTAACGATCAAACCCGCGAAACAGAGCGATGTCGCTACTTCGGCAACGTCAGGCACGGGTGAGAACCAGACGACTACTTGGACGCCCATGAAGTCGATCATCAAGGTGACATCTCCTGACGATCCGGCGATCTTTGACGAGGTAGAGATCTCCGCGACACCTCTCTTTGCGGAAGATGCAAAGGCTGACCTGTCCGTAGACAGCGCGGCTGACGTTCTGATGAACGTGACCGTGAAGACGGGTGCGACACAGAAGCCGAAGTTCGGATATTTCGAGTACAGCGTAACGGCTACCCCGACCGCGGGTACGACTGAGGCACCGATCCCCGCCGAGTTAAAGAGCGCGGCTACGACAGAGACCTGGACTGTGGATGATGACGGTGAGGAGTTAAAGGATACCAGCATCAGCGGCCCCGTCTATGTAGCGAAATCCACGAATCTGGGTGAAGGCGCGGCATGGACCTATAAGCTGACCGCGACCGTAGTGTATAAGGATGAGAAAGGTAATTCTGTTCAGACCCTGTCACTCACCGGTGACGATGCAGTGGACGGATCTACGGAAGTACCGGTATTTGAGGATGTACTGAAGTTAAAGAAGGCGAAGAACACCACCTTCTACTCAACCTGGTCTGATCCTGAAGGTGTTGTGATCGCAACTCCCCAGTGGAAGAACGGTAAGTACAAGGTCCTTGATGCGTCTGCACAGATCGTTGATAAGACGAACGGCGATCTGAACGGCTGCGTCGGCATCAAGGATGGCAATGTAGTATTATATAGCGTACCTTATGACGCAAAGACCGGCAAACATACCATCGAGGTCATGGCGACAAGAGACGAGACCGGTTATGGCAACGAGATGGGCAGCTCTCACACCAGCTATGCGGCAAGAGCGACCGTTGCAGTCAACGTGGTAAGAGGTATCCAAGAGCTTGACGTAACGGCACCGGGCAGCGTCCTCTACATGGATGCAAAGAAGAAGTCCACGACCATGAAGCTCGGTCTGGTATATAACTATGGCAATAAGAAGAATGCACCCAAGACCAAGAAGGTGACCTGGGACATCTATGGCCTCGACAGCTATGGTAATGCCATGGAGAATGCGGACGGCACCCCCGACGCGGACGCATACATCAAGCAGTATGTGACCGTGAAGAACGGCACCGTCACCGTAAAGGGCTTTGTCAAGGACGAGAGACACCCGAACAACAATAAGTTCCGTGTGGTAGTCAAGGCAGCCGATTTTGTTGGCAATGATGAGAAGGATTATGTCGATATCGAGATCTCCAATAATAAGATAGAGATTGGCAAGGTAGCTCTCGTACAGTACAACAGCACGACCCAGAAATATAAGGTCGTGGCTCTGCAGGACGGCAAGAAGGTACAGCCCGTCAAGGCGAAAGATGTAGACGGTGCGTTCATCCTGGCAGTGAGCAGCGATTCCCCGGCAGCGGTAGGCAGCGAGTATACCTATAATCAGCTCTGGACCCGTATGCTGATCCGGGATCCGTATAACACGAGCATAAAGACCAACAATAAGATCGCATCGATTTATAGTAAGCCAAGAAATAACGACTATGAAGACAAGCGTGTGGAGTGGTGGTCTTACCTCTATCTGGACGGCACGAACAAGAAGATCAGCATCACCGTAACGGCAAACGACGGCGGCAAGAGCAAGAGCGTCCTGCCCCTGAGCCTGGAGTACACAGATATCGAGGGCAAGGACCTGTCGATCGATGTCAGTGCGGTAGGCTATACTCAAAAAGAAATCTACGAAGCAAAGAAGGTAGAGAAGACAGGCGCAGAAAAAGACTTTACCGTAAACGGTGCGGCACGGCTTTATGTGACGGTAAAGCTCGGTGACAAGAACGACGAGACCTCCACGAACTTTGGCGCCTTTGCGGATGACTTCACGAATTATAAGCTGGCGGTCAAGGGCGGCAAGAAACTTAGAGATAGCAAGGGACTTGCAGAAATCGTTACCACCAGCGAAGTGACGACCATCACCCTGACGAACCCTAACGTTGCAAAGGGACAGAAGGCAAAGGTCTACACCTATAAGCTGACCAACAAGGCATACGCAAAGACCCTGAACAAGGCTCCCAAGGTAACGGTCAAGGGGCAGCTTTACGAGTATGCGGATGCTGAGGAGCAGAAAGTGACCATGACGGCCATGAACGGAAAAGAACCCGTGGGCGATCTCTACGCAAGAGTAGAGGCTGACTGGTCTGCACTGGGCTCCAACGCAACAAAGAATAACGCGATCATCTTCTTCAATAATAAGATTGATTCCGGTACTGCGGGCGGCGAGCATATCTTTAAGATCAATAAAGATACGGGCGTCATCGACCTGAAGTTTGACGATACGACCAGACATGGTAAGTTTACACCCGGCAGCTATAAGGTGAAGGTGAGCATCGGTACGGGCCCTACCGAGGCACAGTTCAAGGCGACCTATCTGCCTGTGACTGCGACCATCAAGGTAGCGAAGAACAAAGCATTTACCTTCAAGCCTACCACCTCCTACACCATCAATAAGGTGGACGGCGGCGCGATCCTGGGCGGCAAGAGCAACCTGAAGGATAACGAGATCCACATGGAGTTCGAAGAACTGCAGAACGTGAACAAGAAGGGCAAGATCAATAAGTTCACCCACTACTTCAGCGTTGTTAAGGATGCAAAGACGGATACCTACAGACTTACCTTTAACGAAGACGATCCGTTGATGCAGGCAATGCTCTTTGAGCCTAAGAAGAACGGAACGGAAGACATGAAGGATGCCGACGGCAATGTGATCTATGATACGACAAAGCCCAAGGCAAATCCCGTGATCAACATCCCGAAGGACGATCTGACGGGTTACGTTAAGTACGACGTTTCGGCGACCAAGGGATACTTCACGAACACCGGTCACATCACGGGTTATGCGAAGATCACCGTGAAGATCGCGGCTGAGCCGAAGGCAGGCAAGCAGGCAAAGGCGACTCATAAGTATGTGCCTCAGGCAGCGGAAGTGAAACTTGCGAAAGACAGCAAGACCGAAGTCAACCTGAAGGTGAACGGCGCATATGTCAGCGCGGCATTTGCCCTCATTGATGACACCAAAGCGAAGTCCAATGCAGCTGAACTGGCGCTTGACACACCCGCTGTGAATACTGACGGTCAGATCTGCTTTAAGGTAGCGAGCGCGTTGACCGAAGGCAAGAAGTACAGCACGAACCTTCTGGTAGTACCGAACAACAGCTGGTATGCGAGGATCATTAAAGATGCACCTGATCAGGCAACCGGCGGGGCTGCGACCAACGCAGAAGGCGAGACGACGCCTCCCGCAACACCGTCCGTGCCGACGAAGGCACAGCTCATCAAGCAGTACGGTATCCCGGTGAAGATCACCATCACCGCAAAGGCAAATGCGAAGACCACCGATAAGATGGTTGAGACGCCCGGCGGATCTGAGGTAGTAAGTGAGATCGCAACCGTTACCGTATCTACCGCAGATGATGCAACATCTGTTGAGAAAGGCGATTCATTAGTCTTTACCGCAGTTGCAAAGAACGGTGCCGGTGCTGCTGTGGACGGCGTGACATGGACATAGGCCGTAACAGGCGAGAATAACGAGGCAGTGAATGTCGGTACCACTTTTTCGAGTACAACAGCAGCTACGACTACATTGACAGTTGCAGCAGCAGAGACCCTTACGAAGCTGAAAGTTACGGCAACAGCAACTAAGGGAAGCGAAACCAAGTCCGGCGTTAAACTCGTGGATGTTGGCACAGGAGAAAGTGTTGAAAAGACGGCTGCTGAGGTTGCAAGCGAGATACAGACCGCTGTTACGGCTAAAGTTTCGGATTCGACTATTCCGGCAATTACATGGAATGCAAGCGGGACTGACGAAGGGAAGATCTCAAATGCGGCTGCAATAAAGTCAGCGATTGATGCGCAGGTGACAGCAAGTGGTAAGCTTCCTGCCAGCGGATTTAGTATAACGAATGCGACAGCTGCGACATTTACAATCGTTAGTGAGCCTGACGCTTCTAATGCCGGAAGTGCAACCATTACGCTTGCCGTTACAAAGACGAGTGATAGTTCAACCGGCACAGTCACCATTACCATGGCGATTCCGAAAACAGATGCTTAAGCTGCAGACGAATGGTCTGAACAAGATTCCAAATGAAGAATAAAGGAAATTCCTCGGGCATAACTGCCCGGGGAGTTTCTTTGTATGAGAACGGGGAAAGTGAAAAGTCATATTATGAAGAACGAAAGCACAAAAGGGATCAGGATCGGGGATTATGTAAATTTTTTTGAAAAATCACTGAATTATTTGGCGGGGGCACTTTTGGCGATCTTGGTTGCAGGCATCGCGCACTTTGCATCTAAGTCTAATATGGATAAATCATTGTGGGATACGATTCTGGACATTCACGATCATCCGCATGATCTGCTCTGTATTCTGACAGCAGTATTATCGACACTGCCCTATTATGTTTATTATGCTTTGAAAGAAAACATGGGTTGGAACGCCTACAACGGCAAAAAAGATCATGTGGCGCTGGCAACGATCGGCATTATGTATGAAATCTGTATCATGAGTGGTTTCTATTTACTGTATCAGGGCGATTGGCATTATGCCGGTTCCAAGCTTGTGATTTCTGTGGTGAATATAGCGCTGGTGGGGCTGTATATCTATCTTTTGCGTAAGCGGCGTAAGAAAGGGGAAAAAGCAGGATATTTTATCATTGTGATCGGTCTGGCAAGCGCGTTTTTCCTTGGAACATTTGCCAATAGTCTATATAATTTAGTAACGCACGTAAAGGAACAGGAATATCCGGTAGTATTGGTCCTTATGCTGTTTTTTCTTAATTCCGGGATCAATCTCTATTTTCTTACAAAATTTGACTCGACCGAGGAAACGGGCATTATTGCCAACCGGATCAAGATCATAGTGCCGGTACTTTCCATTTCAACTTTTACCTTTTCTGTCACGTACTGTTTCTTTCGGTTTCGCGATGATTGGAAGCCTATGCTGCTGGCGGCGTTATGGATCACGGGATATGAAATATGGATATCGCTTATCAAATCCCGGAATAACGAAAGAAAGATTATTCTGTGCGTCAGTTATTTTTTGATATTTTTGTTTGGTCTCCCTGCGATCATATGGGGGTGTAAGTCGCTGCCGGATGAGATGGCGAAGGGATGGTTTATTCTGATCGGGATCAGTATCTATTGTGCGGCTGTGAAATATTGGGGATATAATCTGAAATTTATATTTGGCCCGAAAGCAAGGGAAGAACCCCAAGACAAACTGATGAATACCCTGACATGGTTTAGAAACAGTATATTGGGAAGTATGCTGTTGATTTCCGGGGTACTCCTGCAAGAGAGACGATTGTATCTGCTGTTGGGGGTTATTTTGATCTGTTCGCTGGTGTCGGAGATCTATCTTTCCAAAACGGTATTTGAACGCGAAGTGGCGGACAAAGACAAAATTTATAACATTGGCAGGAGCATTGAATTTTTTGTCATGATATTTCCGGCCATTGTTTTTGCCTTGGAATGTCTGTTCGGCGCGAAATCGAACGACGACGCCGTGATATTCCATGCGGATCTGCCTCGATACACAGAGCTGTTTATAGCGGTATCGGGCGTTGTTCTGGTGTTTGGATATATTCTGGGAAAGTGGAAAGGCAAGACATCAGAAGTATTCCCCGGCTTTGGAATAAAGGAATTGCTCGGCGAGCTGCTGAGGACATTCAGTCATTTAAAGCATTCCAGCAAGGAAGCGTTGCCGGATAAAAATGCGAGGAGTTTCTGGACAGTCCTGATTACATGGGCAACGTATGTGATATTGGCTGCCGTTTATTTTTGTTTTGTTCCTGCCATGTCTGACTACAGAATAGAAGGCACGATTATAATGACAGCCATTGTTTCGCTTGACTGGTGTTTCTTATCCGGATATTTAATCAACTATTATATCGGGAAAATGAAGGAGGGACTGTTTATTGTGAAATTTCTAAAAATATTTGAAAGAAAATGGGGGGAATGCTTACATACAATAGAGGAATTTAAGCAAAAAGATGCGGAGCAGTTTAAAGTAGGTGACCGTCTCAGGCCGATCCTGTTCTTCTTGGGAAGCAGTCTGGGACGTTATGAAGAACTGAGTGATAAGGATTATGAAGTGATCGCCCAAGCGGCGTGCAGTCTGGAGTTGGTACATAAGGCATCCGTGATATTTGATGATTATATAGACGGAGATACCATGCGCAAGGGGGTGCAGACATTTCACACCCAATATGATGATATCAATGTACTGATCTTATTGGGAAATACAATGCTGGCAAAAGCCCAGATAAATTTTGCGCAGTGTAAGGATGATTTTATATGCAGAGAGGCTGTTACGATAAAAAACATGCAGCGGCTGGCCGAGATCGTAGTAGAATTAAGTACAGGCTGTTACAAAGAATTGTCAAGAGCGGATTACAACAAGCAGTCTCTTGATGATATCAAAAAGATTATCTGTATGGAAACGGTATCTTTGATCAAGGGGAGTCTCGAGCTTGGATACAGCTGTTTCCATAACGATCAGGGGGACAGAGACGGCGAGCTTCTTGGGAAACTTGGGGAAGCTCTGGGATATGCGTTCCAGTATTTGAACGATTTGGAACCTTTTAGCCAGAGGGCCTTATATGAGGAGCATAAAGGAGTCAAGAGTCATTTTGATTACGGCAAGAAAAATATCGCCATGCTTCTCCTATACAAAAGTCTTTTACTGGAAGAAACGAAGGATTTTAATGAGAACAGCTATGAGGATATTTTAAAGTTTTATCATAAGTATGATATCGAACAGAAGATTTTAGAGGAAGTAAAAACGGAAATCATTCAGATCGAACAGATCATGAATGAATTGAAACCAGGAAATAGCGCGTGGATAGGTGCGTTTCAGGCATTGTTCAATCTGGTGTTAAAGCAAAAGGGGTGGGAAGACAAGCTGCCTCATTTATAAACGGGACTAACCGATCGTTTTGCGGCGGCGATAGCGGATGCTGTTCCCGCCGCATTTTCTAACCGCATACCTTCGCTTTCCAAAAACTGAGCGACAGTCATACATTTTGGGTGGGTCATATCAAGGCTTAAAAAATCTTTGTCCCCGGTAAGGATCATATCTACATCCGATACAATGGCAGCATTCAGGATCGGCTGGTCCTTTGCGTCGCGTATCAGTTTTTCCGCATGGTCTACTGCCGGGATCAGCTCGTAAGACATCTCCGAAAAAGAATATTAGTATCGACCAATATGCGCATTTTTACCGTCCCTTTCCATAACGTACTTCGTCTACGAGAGCCTGCACATCATCTTCTTCGGAAATCCCCATCGTTTCGGCTGCACCTGCAAAAGCAGCTTGCGCTTTGCGGATAGCCTGGGCAGAAGCATTACTCAAAACGACCTCTCCGTCCTGCTTTTGGTAAAACAGGATCTTGTCACCTGATTTCAGGTTGAGCAGCCGCCTGATTTCTACCGGCACAGTGATCTGTCCATTTGCAGATAGTTTTGCAATATACAGTCATACTAACACCCTATTGTTTTTCAGGTGTTGTTTTGTTATACTTTATATGTAATCGTATATAATTCTAAGTAAACAGAAACTAGCGTTTTCGTGCGGCTGATTCATTTTATCAAAATGATTGCAAACGATAGATAATTGATGAAAGGAAGATATATATGGCATATGATACGTTATTGAGAGAAGCGAAAGACCTCCCTGAAGATATGCTCGATCAGGTCATAGAGTTTATGAGATTTTTGAAATACGCATCTAAAAAGGATCAGATGACATCCGGAGGGAATGAGGTGACTGCTCGCTCTTTTCGCAGGTCATATAATCCGTTAGCGGACGAATTTATCAGTATTGCGGATGATTTTGACGAAACGCCGGAATGTTTTAAGGAGTATCTGTAATGTATCTGTTGGACACAAATGCCTTGTTATATTTCTTATATGATAGCGATAATCTTTCGAAAAGAGCAGCGGACGTCATTTATTCAAATAACGATAGAATCTGTGTAAGCATTGTGTCCCTGTGGGAAATTGCCATCAAGGCTAGTATTGGAAAGCTGGAAATCAGAAGTTCCATTTCTAAAATTGCAGAGACCTGTGAAAAAGAGCAGTTGGAGCTTCTGCCTGTCAAACCGTTTCATCTGGACGAAATCGGGCAGCTCCCCGCAATCCATGGAGATCCGTTTGATCGAATGATCATTTCGCAGGCGATTGCGGAAGACCTGACAATCATTACCAAAGACGCCGTGATACCGCAGTATCCTGTAAAAGTTTTGTGGTAGAATTATTGTTTATATAGATAAAAGTCTTTTTACAGATGCAATCGTCGAAAGGCGTTTCTTTGCGCTCGCACATCCAGGCAGTTTCTGCCGCTTACCCATGCGGAAGAAAGAAAACCAGAAATATTTATAATCCCGTTCCCTTTTATCCCAAATTTCCCCATAAAATAACAGCCACATTGTTTCCCCCATAACACCCGCTCTTTATCCCATTAGTAACAAATTAGTAACACGAAATTTTCCCCCAAATCCCCTCCCATCCCCCACCCCGCGCGGCTCCTGAGATTTAATAAAACTTTTATAAAGTACACATTAGTAACAAATAGTCTGTATATCGCCCTTATTTTACCGATATCACATATGTGATTTTATTTCACCCTATCCGCAACCCCGCATCCCCACTGCAAAAACCGAAACTCCTCAAAATCAACCCAGGGAAAAATCCGGGTTGTGGAGGAGCCAGTTTCCGAGGCTTCCGACGAGCAAATCCCCGAGAAAGGAGGAGAAGACAAAACAGGTGTTATTCCACCTGTTGACGAGCCTGTTCAGGAACCCGCACCGGGAACACCTGCAGATCCCGATCCCGACGCACCTGTTCAGGAGCCTGCACCGGGAACACCTGCAGATCCTGATCCTGACGCACCCGTTGATGAGCCCGTACCGGGAACACCTGCAGATCCCGATCCCGACGCACCCGTTGACGAGCCTGTCGTGACGGATCCTGAGGCACCCGTTGATCCCGATGCGCCCGTTGACGAGCCTGTCGTGACGGAGCCCGAGGACACCGATGCGGCGATCAATGCGGATGATGATGAAGTGGTCAAGCACACAGTTTCCATTAAGGATTACCGTAAGGTGCTCAATTCCGTATCCATCAGCGCTGCGGCTGATGGCGCTCTTAAGATCTCCAACGACGGTAAGATCACCGTAGAAGGTGACAAGACGGTCACCCTGACCATCACACCGAAGACTCACTGGGATGTCAAGAGCGTAAAATCCGGCGGTGAAGACTGGAGCGGCAGCGGTCCTTATACGAAAGAGATCAAAGAAGACACTGAGGTAGAGATCGAGGTCGTGGCGACCTATACGTTTACGCTGGATGCAGGTGCGACAGGCATCACCCTGCAGAGACTGACGACAGACGCTGAAGGGAAAGATGTGAAAGTATCCTTTGAAGCAGGTGAGATCGAGAAGGACGGCGCAGACCTGAAACTGATCACATCGTATACAAAGAACGACACCACCTCCCTGACCTTCTCCTATGGAGCAGACGGCGAAGAAGCGGAGCCTCTTGAAGGCGTGGAGCAGGAGGACCCGACGGATCCCAAGGAAAAGGTAGTGGTCTACACCATCCCTGCCAGTGTAGTGGCGTCTCTGGACAGCCTTAAGATTGTTCTGGTAAAGAATGAGCAGAAAACGGTTACCTTTGAGGAAAATACCAAGGTAGAAGTCAAGGTATGGGGCGAAAAGACACCCGCCGATGGCGATAAGCCGGCAGTGATGGATTGGGTGACTGTTCCCAGTCCTTATAAGGTGATCGCCGGCGAAAATGCAAAATTCAAGGCGACGGCGAAAGATTTCTATAAGATTACCAAGGTAACGGCAACCGTAGATGAGGAAGAAACAGAATACGACGCATCCGCGGACGGTACGTATGAATTAAAGATTGAGGCTGATACCGCTATTTCCTTCGATACCGAGATCGATTCTGCAAAGAGCAAATCCCTGACCTTTAACCTGGCAGCGGATAAAGGCTCTGCGACGGCAAAGGTAACAGGCGTGACCTTAAAGAAAACCGACGCGGCAGGGTCCGACAAGGTGCTTAATGAAAGTTCGGATCCGACCTTGACAGCTTTCCTGACAGACTACGTTGGAGCTGCAGACGGCACACTGGATCCCGAAGCGACTGAGCCTGTTAAGATCCCGGACACCGTAAAGGATATCACGGTCGAGGTAAAGGCTGCGGCAAGCGGCGATTATAAGCTGTCTAAGATAAACAATACGGCAGTAAAGACCGCAAACCCTGACGAGACCACAACAGCAACACGCAAGATCAATTATGCAGATATCGGCGAAGTAAAGGTTGAGACGACGGCAGTAACGTCAGGTGATGCGACCTACTTCAAGATCAACCCGAACAAGAAATCCAGTGAGAACGCCAGCGGCGTAGAGCACATCGAGGTAAAGATCGACGCTAAAGCAGGCGGTACCTTTGAAGCAGTTGCGGGCAAGGAGAATGTCTACAAAGTAAAATCAGGGACCGGCGTTGCTTCCTTTACGATCGAGGCGGCTGAAGGCTGGGCACTTCCCGCAGACTTCGTAACTACGTTAAAGACAAAAACCGGCGTTGTTGATGTGACTGACGAAGTGAAGGATAAGAAGGTGATCTACACCGTGAAGCTCCTGGCGAGGAAGCTGGGTGCTGACGATACTACGAATCTCGTAGACCTGGGAAGCATCACAGGTGAGGAGATCCGGGCATTTAGCGTAGCGGTAGACACAGAAGCATCCTCTGCTGAAGAGACTTATACTATGGCTGCTCCTGGCATCACAGAAGATGCCAACTTCCCTGCAACGGGAGCGACAGGTGAAGATAACATCCCTTACAACGCAAAGCTGGCGACCACGATCACCGCTGCATCCGGCTACACCCTCAAGAGCGTGACCGGCACCATGGGCGGCACGGCGCTTCCCGCGATCGAGGTCTTGGATAATACCGCGACCATCGAGATCGCGAAAGTGACAGGCGATGTGAAGTTCACGGTCACGACCGCAAAAGCCTACACAGTAACTTTAGGGGCAGCCACCGGTGATAACCATACACCGACCCGGCCGGATCTGGGAATGGGAGATGAGACCTGGGCGGTAAGATATGATAAGAAATATGCGGTTAATGTGACCCCTGCAGTTGCTATCAAAGACCTCTCCGCAGAGATCAAGGACGGCGAGACCGTTGTCGGCAGAGGCAAGAAGATCGGCAGCGAATTACAGCTCTGGATGACAAAGGCATGGGCAGGTAAGGAACTCACCGTTGATGTAAAGGAAAATGGCACAAAGATCGGTGAGCTCACCCTGCAGGTCAATAAGCAGAGGAGTACACTGAACATCAAGAGCGAAGGCACCATCAAGCAGGATGTGGCAAGCACGGCTGTCTACGAGATCGAGACGGACGGCGAGAAGCTGACGACTTCCGTAGTACCTGTTGTAACAGGTGCCCTTGGCGCTGCTGCTGGTGGCGGCAATGGTAAAGTAACCGCAAGAATCGACGAGACAGGTAATCTCGAAGTTACGGTTGCACCTGCGAAATTTGAGGATGTCAACACGGTAACAACGACCACCGTAGAGGGTGAGACGGTCCGTACCGTGACCCCTAAGGAAGCTAAGATCACGATCACCGATCCCGAGGATGATACGCTCGAGGCGGAAGTGACCGTAACGGCAAATGCCATCTTTGATACGGCAAGCAAGCCTTCCGTATCTCTGGTAGACGGCGGTGCATCTGATACCGTGCTCAATGTCAGTGTAGGCATGGACGGTGTCATCGCGCCTAAGGACGGCACGAGTAAAGTGTACTATGTCATCACGGCAAAGGCAAAAGACGACGTACCTGCATCAGCCGACACGCCGGCATCCAATCGTGATGCGGATAAGCTGGAGCCGACAGTTACCGAGATCGTGGAAAGAAAAGGCAGCAGCCAGAGAGTGGCTCTGCAGGTAGGTACGAGCACAAACCTCGGCGAAGGCGCGGAGTGGGCATATGACGTGACCGCAACGGCTGTCTATGCACTGAACGGTGCAGAACCTACAGGCACGGCAAACAGCGTATCGACCGCAGGTGATAAGAGCCAGATCTCCGATAAACTGGAGACCGGCACGGTAACCCCTCTCTTTGAGGCGGGACTGAAATTAAAGAAGGACAGCAAGAAGAAACCTGCTTCCACACTGTATACGGGTCAGTCGGATCTCTATATCGCAACGCCCCAGTGGAGCAAGAAGAATGTAAACTATAAGATCACAGCAAGTGCAAGTGATAACTTAGATGAGTTAGAGGTTGCGATCAACGATGCGGGCGATCTGGTGGTTACCGATGTTCCGGAGTATGCAACCCTTGGCAAGCATACCCTGACAGTGATAGCAAAAGCGGATGAGACGACGGGGCATACCATGTACGCGTCCCGCGCGACCATCAACGTGACGGTAGTAAAGGGTATCAATACCCTTGGCGTGAACGTTCCTGCCAGCCAGATCTTCAAGCAGGCAAACAAAGCGGCTACGCTGAAGGCGACCCCTGATTATGTTCAATATCGGGTTGATGGTAAGCCTGTCTATCCCAAGACCAAGAAGGTCACCTGGAGCATAGTGGGCGGAAGATCCACCATTGATGGTGAGGAGTTCGGTACCGGCACCGCCGCCGACCTTGACACAACGGCAGCGCCGGCAGGCATCACCGTTAAGAACGGCACGGTTACCGTGGCAAAGAGCTTTACCGTTGATAAGAAACACCCGCAGAACAATAGCTTCAAGGTGCTGATCCAGGCAGCGGACTTTGCAGGAAATACAAGGGTCGCTCTGAGCAGCGAGATCACGGTCACGGATAAGGCGGCGGATATCTCCAACCTTGTGATCGCAAGATATGATGGAACTAAGGGCGGCTATAATGTCATCGCCGTAAAGACAGGCACAAAATCCGCAAAGGCACAGGATGTAAAAGCGGA
Organism: Lachnospiraceae bacterium UBA3282; assembly: GCA_002361735.1. Taxonomy (GTDB): domain Bacteria; phylum Bacillota; class Clostridia; order Lachnospirales; family Lachnospiraceae; genus UBA3282. The sequence goes on from DETS01000004.1 coordinate 16,313, forward strand.
AGATATCACTGGCGCATATGTGTACGCTATGTCCGGAACGGTAGCACCCGGCTTTGTATCTAACGCAAAGTGGGTTACGCTGGGTGTGGTAGATTCCAGCAACCTGAAGTATGCGCCTGTAAAGGGTAATCTGAGCGTTTCTGCTAATGGTCGTATCAGTGCGATCGCAGGTAAAAAGGCTACCATCACGGTGAGCACCACGGACGGCGGCAAGAAGAAGAACAGCTTCGCGCTGAATCTGGGCTACACCGAGGCGGATCCCACGGCGGCACTGATGATCAGTGCGACGGATGCGGATGGTAACAGAGCGACTCCGATCGCTATCACGCCTAAGCCGACTAAGGAGACGGATGCGGCTGCGAAGGTAGAGAAAGAATATACCCTTCCCGGTGTGGCAAAACTGAATGTAACGGTTTACAGCGCAGTGAGAGACGATAAGGGCGCCTTCAAGAAATTTGAGGAGATCAGCAGCTATGCGAATTATAAGCTGTCCATCAAGGGCGGCAAGTTCGCAAACGACGGTCGGATCTACACCACCGCGAAGGTGACGACCCTGACCCTGACCGTCGGCAAAGGCAAGGCAGCAAAGAAGTATACCTATGTCCTGACGAACAAGGCGTACGAGGAGACCGCAAAGCCCAAGGTGACCGTAAAGAACTCGCTCCACACATACGGCAGCGATGAGGAGCAGAAGGTGAAGATGATCGCCTTGAACGGCAAGGACAGCTTCGGCGACAACAAGTACGCGAAGGTGGAGCTTGATAAGACCACGATGCCTAAGGATACTGCAAAAAATTGGGATGCGTGGTGGCAGATTAATAACAGTATCAAGAACAATTACATCAAGCTCGATAAGGCAACCGGTGAATTTGCTCTGGAGTTTGAGGGTTATGAGTATTACACGGCAGGTTCCTACAAACTGAAAGTGACCATCGGTGAGGGCGCGAATGCGGGAACATTCAAGGCAAAGACACAGCCCGTGAACGTGACCCTGAAGGTAGTCAAGAACAAGTCGTTCACCTTTAAGCCCGTGACTTCCTATACCATCAATAAGGTAGACGGCGGTGCGGTGCTGACCGGTAAGGCAAACGTAAATGTAAAAGCAGGTGAAAAGGTTTATACGAATTTCACCAAACTGCAGAACGCGAACGTAAACGGTAAGTCCAACCTGTTCACGCATTACTTTACGATCGCTTCCGATCCGGTAACGGGTACGCAGAGGATCACCCTGAATACGGAGGATCCGCTCGTAGAGAAGCTGTTGTATGAGCCCAAGGCGGACGGCACGCCCGATAAGTCGAAGCCGATAGCGGATCCTGACCTGTCTTCGATCGCAAAGGATAAGGCGAACCTTACGGGTTATCTGACTTACACGGTAAGACCAAACGTAGACTACTACTATGGTGCCCCTGTGCTAAATAATACCGTGAAGATCACCGTGAAGATCGCACCCGAGGCAAAGAAGGGTAAATATAAGGCGACCCAGAAGTACATCCCTGAGGGAGGTACGGAGATCGGTCTGAAGAAGAACGCGACGACACAGGTAAATATCCTTGTAAACGGACGTTATGTGAGCGTGGCACACGCGATCGTTGACGAGACCAAAGCGAAGAACAATGCAGCGGAGCTGGGGAACGAAGTGACCGTAAACAACAAGGGACAGATCGTTCTGAAAGCGGTGGCGGATCTGGATGCGACGAAGAAGGGCGGCTACAGCATCAACCTTCTGATCGTGCCTGCGACCAGCTTCTTCGCAAAGGCGATCACCGATACGACGAAGGCGGATGAAAAGAAGGCACTGATCCAGCGTTACGGCACGCCTGTCAAGGTGACTGTCGTGGCAAAGGAGAAGCCAAAGGCAACTGCGGATCCTTCCGCATCTTCAGGTGGCGGCGGTGGAAGTGATGAACCGGATGTTCCTCCGACTGAGGAAAAGACTCAGGCTGAAGTAGAGACTATGGTTAACACTTGGATCGGTACGCTTACAGGTACAAAAACCTGGTTAAAGAATGACACGACTATAGCAACCTTGACTACAAAGGCAAACGAAGATGCAAGTATCAGGGCAAGCGGCTGGACAGTAGCTGTTACAGATGCAAACTTTACGGGTGCCTCGGCGGCGACTGCCAATGCGGCGGCAACGCAGGTAGTAGCTATAAGTATACGCTGAAAAAGGGCGCTGAGGGCACACCGTCAAGCGAGATTACATCGACTGCAAAGATTACGCTTCCTGCAGGTGCGATTGGTATGAGTGACGTGAAGACGTTGCTCGGTACGCTGAATGTGACTGACGTAGCAGTGGATACAGCAGCGGCGGATGTGAAAACAAAGGTTGATGCAGCGATTACTGCTTTGGTAGGTGCGGAAGTTAAGAAGTATTATACGATTGAAGCAGAAACGCCGGGCAGTGCTATGGGAAGTACAGCAGGAACGAGCAAGTTGGAGGTGACGATTAACATTACACCTCTGGATGGAGGTTCTGCAGATACTGTGCCCACTGAAATTACGGCAGTAAGTGCTTAAGCAGTAGCAAAATGAAATAAGTAACAAAACACCCCGAGGCATATGCCTTGGGGTGTTTTTTCGTAACAGGTGATTGCCGCGCCTTCCATCGATAAGCGCTTATCGTGATGCAGCGGACGCTACAGCGCCTTCTCCCGATATAACCGGTCCCTGTATTCCAGATCGGTGATGGCTCTGGTCAGGTCGTCCGTGCGTCCTTCCCGCAATAGATCCGCGGTCAGCCTGGCAAATCTGGCTTCGCCGTCTGCCCTGCCGTTTGCCTTGCCTTCTGCGAGACCTTCTTCCCGCCCGTTTTGATGTGCTCTCGTCATGCTCTCTTGCAGAGAGATACTTGCGTCCGTGACATACAGATACAGATCGTCGTAGATCCCAACCTTGATCCGATCCGTGAACGGATGGAGTACCGGTTCCTTCCCCGACGCCAGATCATATACCGTTACCTGTTCATGTTTCGGATCGACGATCCAGTATTCCCTGACGCCTGCTTCCCGATACAGGGCAAGTTTGCGCACATAGTCCATCTTTCGGTTGGAGGGAGAGACGACCTCGATCACGAAATCGGGCGCGCCGTGGCAGCCCCGCTCGTCGAGATTCTCATCCCTGCAGATCAGCGAGATATCCGGTTCCACATAATTATGGATATCATTTTTGATCTGTACGCCAAACGGTGCGGGATATATCCGGCAAGCGCCGTTTTTTTCCATCACATATTGCTTGAGCTGAAAGAAAAGATTACCGAGCAGCTCCTGGTGTCTTGTGCTGGGGGTATTCATGATAACAAACAGCTCCCCGTCGATCAGCTCCGCTCTCACGCCTTCCGGGAGTGCCTCGATATCCGCGATCGTATACTGCCATTTTCCTTTTCTGTTCAGCCCCAGTCTCACCAGATCCTCTTGCGTCAGATCCCGGTGCATTCCTGTCTCTGTTTCAATCCCCATCTCTTGTTCCTCTTTTCTGATTCTTGCATACTCCATAAACTACCTCCTTTTCCTTTGTGGTGCGGCGGAAGTATGGAGTCCGTTTTTAATCGTTCCCGCCGCGTTTTTTCGTGTTACAAGTGTGAGTAAGCGGCAGAAACTGCCTGAATGTGCGATTGCACAGACGCGTCGTTTGACGCCTGAGCCTGCGAATGGGCTCTTTATTTACTCATTGTAGTCAGTATACTGCATGCACAGCGGCATGTCAATCATTTTTTTCAAATTTTGTAAACGTTTTTTCGCACATCCATCCCAAAATTGTGCTTGACGAATAGCAAAAGTTTATTTACAATAAAAATAACAGCTGAAATCAAATACTACATATGGATAAAACGAACCAATGCTATACATTATCTGGCACTTGACGGACGGTGATATAATATAATGTAGAGACTTTGTGTAGATTGCTTCTTGAATAAGCAGATATCGTTGGCATTGGGTATGGAGAATAACATTTGAAATGGGTGGCATATTATAAAATAACGAAGCATAGACGATATGGATTATAAGTCATTGTCTATGTTTTTTTGTTTGATTTCAAAAGAAGAATATGAATTTTGGAGTACGCTCGAAGATGAGTCAGACCTTATTTTCTGATTGGATTACTGATTTTAGGAAAATTCTTGTTACTATAACAATCCTTGCATTAGGCACTTTATATAATATCCAGGAGCCAAATGCGCTGGCAATAGCAGTAATCATACAGGGTATTAGTAATATTGAAAGTTATTGGGATTGCCTAAAGGATAAAAAAATTGATATTGCATTAAAGATAATGCTTGTGATAGTGATAGTTCTCTCCCTTTTGGCTGTGATCGTAGCAATCTTTGATTTAGCAGGTTCAAAACAATATTTTAGTTTTAAGTATAATAAAAGCGCAGGCATTTATATTGCTTTTACAGTAGTAGCTGTTGCGTCTCCAATCATTTTTTTGGTAACTGATTGGTGCTTAAATATAAAAAAGAATAAACCGGTCTCAGAAAACGTAGACGGAGGGGATGAAGATGAACTCTAATCTTGAGATTTTTGTAAGTGTTTTAGTAATTATTTCTTTACTGAGTCTTTTTTGGTATATCTTTTTTACAAGTTATTTAAAAAAGAAAGATATGTCAAATAACGGGTATGATAATAGCAGAGAAAAGAAACTCTTGCGTGTGATTACGTCGGGATTACGTTGTGAAGATATTAGAATGGACTGCCCTTTGGGGTTGCCCAATACGGATGATGATATCTCAGAGGCTCTTAACTATATTCAGCCATCAACGTATGCAGGCAATTTATTGGAGAAAATGTATGAACAAACTGGAATTTAGTGAATTGTGGGAAAAGTGTGTAAAACCTACCTATGATGAATTGGCAGCGGAAGACGACACATTATATATTCGTGATGGAAGTTTTGACTCATTGTGCAGGCTTTATAACGATATTAAAAACAGCACAAAGAAAATATATATGCAGGAATCGGGCGAGAAAATAAAGCTGGATCGGCATAAAATTGCGGCGTGTATGGCTAAAGCAATTATCTTGGAGCGACCTGTATGTAAAAGGATAGATGAAAACTACAGTGGTAAGGAATTGAAATTTGTAATCGCTAACGAGGTTTTGGCTTTTTCTGTTTCAATGGAAATTTTAAAAGCATATATTAAATTAAAAATTGAAAAGGGAGATCCGGATTATAATAAAGCGGAATATAAGAAAATATGTGAATCTGATTTTGCCTATCCTCCAACGATTATGCGTGTCGATTACAGAACTTCTGTTTGCTGGGCATGGCACCATAACGTCATAAATGGTCATTTTGATGTTTTGGGAACGGCTAATTTGTTTTTTATGATTGAGAATTACTCTGCCCAAGTATACAAAACGCAACAATAATATTGGTTGGTATTCACTGAAAGATAAGCTGTTACCAGCGTTTAGTAAGAGGCGGCGGAACGAAAGTTCCGCCGTTTCTCCATGCACTCCCGTTTTGCGGTTGTAATTTTATATAAAGTACGATAAAATGAAAAGAAAACGGAAAAGGAGCCGCTTACCGTTTTGGAGACACCATATCAGATCAGAACTGCACACAGGGATGAGTGGGAGGATGCCATGGCGCTTGCCTGGCGCACCTTTTTGCGGTTCGAGGCGCAGGATTACCCGCCGGAGGGCGTGCGGAATTTTGAGCGTTTTGTTTCAGATCAGACGATCTATCGGATGTTCATCATTGGATCTTACCATCTGTTTGTGGCGTATGCGGGCACGAAGCTTGTGGGAATGATCACGTTGCGGGACGACTCACACATCTCACTGTTGTTCGTGGACGAAAAATACCACAGGCAGGGGATCGGACGTGCGCTGGTGCAGTGCGTCAGTGATTTTTTGGTATCCGAATCGCGGGCATCGCGCATGACGGTAAATGCCTCCCCTTACGGCGTGGAATTTTATCATAAGCTGGGCTTTCGGGATGTGCGCCCGCAGGAGCAGAAGGACGGCATCATCTATACCCCGATGGAGCTTGTACTTTCACGGGAGTTGAGATAGGAGAACGGTATGGAGTATATTAGAAGCAAAGATATCTATTTATTGATGCGGGATGTGATGAAGCTGATCAATCCTACCCTGATGGAGCATGGCTCAAGGGTGGCATACATAGTCTATAAAATGCTGCAGGAGGAGAATAAATACGAGGAGTTTGAGCTGGCGGATATTGTCATGGTGGCGACCATGCACGATATCGGCGCCTACAAAACGGAGAAAACCCGTATCAACGACATGCTGCAGTATGAGACCAGGGACAGCATGGCGCATTCCATCTACGGTTATCTTTTCTTTAAGTATCTCTCTCCGGTACCGGATCTTGCAAAGATCATCATGTACCATTGCAGGGATTATGATAAGTTAAAGACGGTTGACTACGAGTATAAGGAAGTTGCCGCCTATGTCAATATCGCGGAAAAGATGGATATTTACTCGAATACCATGGGAGCGCAGTTCGATACGCGCATGTTTCAGAAGCAGGCGGACACGAAGCTTTCCGCCGGAGGATTGGAGCGCTTTTACCAGTGTGATGCAAAGTACGGTCTCATCGACAAGATTAAGTCCGGCGAGTATAAGCAGGAACTCGACGAGATCGCGGAGTACATGATCTTTAATAATGAAGATAAGAAAAAGTTTTTAGATATGCTGATCTATTGTCTCGGCTTTGTCAGGGAAAGCACGGTGCTTGATACGGTGACTACGATCTGTATCTGCGAGGAGATCTCTGCGAGGCTGTTTTTGCCGGACAATGAGCGGGAAATGATCTACTATGCGGCGCTGCTGCACGACCTGGGCATGATCGCCATTTCAAAGGATGTGCTCATGGCGCCCAGGAAGTTAAAGCCGGAGGAGATCAAGCATGTGCGGACGCATGTGGCGGTCACGGAGGAGAAGATCAGCAAAAAGATGAATGCGGAGATCGTCGGTATTGCGCTTGCGCATCACGAGAGAGGGGACGGCAGCGGCTATCCCAAACGCCTGAAGGATCAGCAGATCAGCTTACAGCAGAGCGTTATGCAAGTGGCGGATGTCGTCAGCGCCCTTGTGAACAAAAGAAGCTACCGTGAGGCTTATCCGAAGGAACAGATCCTGCGCTATCTGAATGACGAGGTCTCAAAGAAGCGGTTCAAAAGGCAGCCGACGCAGATCATTGTGGACTCCTTTGACGAGATCATGGCGCGGGTAAAGACAGAGACGGCTAGCATTCTGAAGATGTATCAGACGCTCAATGCGCAGTACCAGCAGGTCGTGTCAAAATAGCTAGGGTAAAGTTTTTGTAGGA
>DETS01000050.1 GCA_002361735.1 Lachnospiraceae bacterium UBA3282
GGGCTCCTGCGGTGTCCCGGGCTGCTCGCCCCCAACAGGCTCCTGTGTCGTCCCGGGCTGCTCGCCCCCAACAGGCTCCTGTGTCGTCCCGGGCTGTTTATCCTCTCCGGTTTTTTCACCCACTTCGGGTGTTTCCGTCTGCGCCGTCAAGCCGGACTGTTCAATACCCGGCCCCGCCGCAAGGACTGTCATGCCGTTTCCGCTCACCACAAGACTGAGCGCTAACAATGCTGCCAATACTCTTCTCTTTCTCATCGTTCTTCCACCTTTTCCCATGCGTACATTAGCTGTTTCTGTCGTATTTTTCAGGTCTTTTGCCATGTCACCTGCACTGAGAGTTGCATAATATTTTATTATGTCACCCTAGATGGTATTGATTATAACATCTGTAATTGTATTATGCAAGAGAAAAATACACAATATCTTGTGGTTTTAAGAAATTCTTAAAAATTAACATTCACTCGTTATTTTATTTTATGTTTACTCTTTATGTTTACTCTTTATGTTTACCACCACAGTTTCTTGGCGCCAATGCTGTAAGTAATGGTCTTTTCACCGCCATAATTTCCCAGTCCCTGAAGTGTCACTTTTGCCTTTCCTTTTTTTGTGTGGTTTACATAACTTCCTTCCTTGATTTGATAGTCTTTTCCGTATTCCAACGGCTGCGCCGCACCGCTCACCGTCAGGGTCAGATCCTCCGCGGTCAGGGTCACGGGTCTGCCGTCCTGATAGTCCTTTGCTGCCACTTTTACCTTCACTTTCGCAAGATCCGCCGCCACGATCCGACAGACCGCCGAGATTTCCGGCGCCGAACTGCCCGTGCCCGCATACGCGCCAAGCCCCTTTGCCGTCACGCGGATTTCCGCATCTTTTTGCGGGATATCCTCCTCTCCCACGCTTTCCCCCGCCTTACGTTCCCGCTCCACGAGTGTGCCTTCCTCTAACACCAGCACCTTCTCGTCTTTTGCATAAGTATATTGCAGGTTTTTATCGTAGTCTCTGCCGGCCGCAAGCGCCGCGCCGCTCACATCCCTGATCGTGACCTTCGGCTTATAAGCGTTCTTCTTTTCCCGATAGACCACAGCCTTAAACGTCATGGTAACCTTTCCGGGCTTATCCATGCGGCCGTCCGTGATGGTAAAGCTGCCTTTCAGCGTCCCCTTAAAGCTTCCCTTTCCCTTTATGGTATAGGTGGGAAGTTTGTTTTCGGGTGTTTCCGCTGTCGTCACGGTGTTATTATTTTGATATTTTACCGTATAGTCCTTTCCCTGTACAAGCGCCTGCCCGCGGAAGTTCACGGTCATCACAGGCTTACTGCCGCCCTTCACATAAGGAGTCGTCATACCGCTAAGCCCCGTCAGGGAAAGTTCCGTCTCCTGTTCGTCCTGCGTGTGGTAGGAAAGTGTGATATCTCTCCCAAGCACCGCCTGATCGAGCGCATAGGGCAGGATTTTGTAGCTCTTTTTCAGCTGCCCGCTGTACGCATTGATTCCCTTGAAAATGATCGCTGCCGTACCTGCCTTTACCGCGCCGCTTGCTGCCGCACCCGCATAAGACACCACATAGTCTCCGGTCCTGCCGCCGTCCTTACTTTCCACAAGCGTCTGATCTCCCAATGTCAGCACATAGCCGCTCTGCCGCACACTCTGTTCCGTTTCGGAGTACTCCTTGTTTTCCAGCCCTTCCACCTTTGCCTTGTTGATCGGTGTCCCTACGATTTTATAAGTCACGCTCTTACTGCCGGCATACGCGCTTTTCTCCGCCGCCGTGATGATCGCCTTCGCCGTTCCTATCTGCCCGTCGTTTTCGTAAGTCACCGTATAATCGCCCGTCTTACCGCCGTCCGTACTCTCGACGAGCGCCTCTTTTTTATATGTCACTTTCAAGGCGTCGGGGCGAATGCCTCCCGTTTTCGCCATTTCCTCATTGCTGTAGATTTGATTTGCGATTTTGGCAACCGAAACTTTACTGAGCAATATCTTATTCGTGATCGTCTCGTAGACCGTAATCGTACCGCTGTACCCGCCCTTGCCCTCGATGACGACAGGATAGACGCCCGGCGTCCGATACGCGCCGTTTTCCGTCAGCGGATACGTCACCGTATAGTCTTTGTTCTTCGCGAGTTTTTTACCGTTTCGCCGCACCGTCGGCGCACTCTTGATCACTTTGTTTCCGTAAGCTACGGTGATATCCTCCGCCGTGATATCCGTGTCCGTCAGCGCCTTTGGCACGATGGCAAATGAAATCTGCTGCGTCCCCGTATAATTTCCCTTTCCCTTTACAACGATCGTGGGAACGGGCTTTCCCTCAAGATTCACTTTTTTATTGTTCTTATAGGAAACGGTATAATCAACACCTTCCCTGAGGGCCAGACACTCTTCATCCTGTTCTCCGATCAGCGCTCCGTCCGGTCTCACTGTACTGTCATAAACCTGCACTTTCGGCTTGATGGCGCTGCCCGTATAGGTCTGATCGCCTACGGGAAGCACATAAAAACCTTTGTTCCGTTCCACATAACAGGGATATACCGCAACCGCCTTACCGTACACCGCCGTAGTCTCATCGAAACGACTGCCCGTACCGTTTTCCCCCGTATACCAGCCAACGAATCGGCTGTCGGAGGGATTCCCGAGTAATTTCTGCATCTGCTCAAATACGTCTTTCGGCACCACACCGCCATAGCCGACGCTGACCGCACTGCCCAACGCCGTCTTGCCGTCCCGTTTCATAAACGTGACCGTGCAGTCCTCTACCAGCACACTGCACTGTGCCGTACACTTTCCCACAGTCGCTGTGATCACCGTCCGTCCCGTTCCCACAGCAGTGATCCTGCCGTTTGCGACTGTCGCTATCCGTTCGTCGCCGCTTTTCCAAGAAATGCTCCTGTCGTCCGTCGTATCCTGCGGCTGATACGTCACATACAGTCCCGCACTCTGCCCGACAAAAAGCGTGACATTCTCCTTATCCAGTGCAATACTCTCCAGCGGAATCTTCGGCTCCTCCGTTCCGCCGTTCTCATTCGGCATATTATTGAATATCGGTATTTTGAATACAAATGCGCTGTTTAGTGATCCCGCGCTCGTATAGATTTTCTTCGTGCTGGCGGACTCACTGCGCGGCGCCTGAATATTCTGCATATACTGGTGTTCATAGACGCCGTAAGGGCTGTTTTTATCTACATTAAACTTTTCCAGATAAATGGTGTCCTGATATTTGAGGATATAGTTTTTGCCGATGGTACCCGCGCCGCCGTCCAGCGATTTATAGCGGGTATTCCATCCCTGATTTTTTGCGTAGGTCAGCCCCTTCACGATCTTTTCCGTCGTGGACGCGCCGTTTACGCCGACATTGAAAAAATTATAATATCCCTCATACCCCGGATAGGTTCCCGAGATCAACCCCGACGTTCCCTGCCCCTGCTCCTGATACACACGCGCCGCCAAATGCGTCGGGCTGAGTTTCCTGCTCTTACCGATCTCAAAAAAGGCCTGCGCGTAAGTGCGTCCCGCAGCATCATCCGCCAGTTTTCCCTTCATGAAAGTGCCGTTCAAAAAACCCTGCACCGCCTCCGCCGTATGGTATGAGCTGTTAAACGTCAACTGCTCAAATTGGAAGACATAGGTTTCCGTCAGGAAATTGCGGGGATCCATATGATATGCCACCGCAGGCTTCGTCGCGTAATTCCAGCCGCTCTCGCTGGGACAGGGATCGCCGACCCAGCCTTTTTGCGTGTTTTCCGTGGTTTTCTGGATCAGACTCTTTGCTCCCATCTCTTTCGTTACGGAGGTATCAAAATCAAGCCCCGTCTTCATGGGCACAAACGTCCAGTTCGGATGGGCGTTTTTCAGACTCCGGAGAGCAGCCTGATAAGACTCCGGAAAGGCGCTGATATCCGAGGTATTCACCGCATAGGTCATCATGGAATAACTGCGCATTCCATATGCCGTATTCTCGTAACTCTCCTCACCCGACTGCAGGATCGGAAGCAGATATTCCTCCTCCCAGGCAAGCCAGTCCTCGTCAGAATAAGCCAGATAATAGCTCTGGACATACCCGGATCCCTCCGCGCCGTTTAACAGATACTGTGCCTGATACCAGACGTCGTCCTCCGTAATTGTCACACCCTGTATGTATAGGGTCTGCCCAATCTCCAGCGGCGCCGCCGTCCCGCTGTCCGCCTCCGCTTCCCTGCGGGCATCGTAACGGTCCGCATGGTAAAGCAGTGCCATCAGCGGCTTATCCGAAGCCAGCGCTGCGAACGCTTCCTGCGCCTCCTGTATCATCGCTTCCCGTTCCGCATCCAGGTCATTTTCCGAAACGGAAGACAGGTCATTCTCCGAAACCGCGGATAAGTCGTTTTCCGAAACCGAATCCATATCATTTCCGGAAACCTGCTCCCCGCCCTCTGCAGGCGGATTTTCTCCTTCTCCTGTCGGCGGCTCCTGTCCTTCCTCTCCGGGCGGTGTCTCCGGCGGCTCCTGTCCTTCCTCTCCGGGCGGTGTCTCCGGCTCCTGTCCTTCCTCTACAGGCGGTGTCTCCGGCTCCTGTCCCTCCTCTGTCGGCGGCGTATCCTCCCCCTCTGTGGGCGGCTCCGTCGGCATTTCCTCTGTCGGCGGCATATCGTTCTCCGACACTACAGTTAAGTCGTTCTCCGAAATGCTCTCCTGCCCGCTCTCAGATGCCCGCACCATAAGCGGCGCGTCACCCGCAACAAGCACCAGGCTAAGCAAAACGGCAAGCGCCCTGACAATCCTTCCTTTTCGACCCGGTCGAGCCAAAAGCCCCTTTTGTTTCACACTGTTTCTTCCTGTCATCTATCTCTCCATTAAATACTGACTGTTGCCAAACTCCGTTATTTTTTGATACGGCTTTATCTCCTCCGGCAGTTCCTCCGGAATCGTGCCGAACCAAATAATACAGTCCGGCGTAAAACTCTCGTCCGCATAACGCGCAGATTCATTTTCCACCAGAATATGCTCCAGGCGACACCCTCTCAACATCGCCCAAAAAGGATACTCGAAATCATCCGCCTTTTTCAGATATAAGCCGACCGTCTGATAACCCTGCGCCTTAATCTCATCCGCAAGCGGCGGATAGACCGCCATCTCCTCCCATCTGACGGCAAAATAACTATAGGGTCTGGTGCGGGCAGGCCCCCTGCAAATCTCATAATGATAACGCGTAAGATTCACTGCTTCCACGAGGCACAAAAGACTCACAATGCCCAAAATGCAAAAGCGCAGCGCCCCACCGCACTTCTCTGTTCCCCGCTGCAGGCAAAATGCGATCGCCGGACATAAAAGAGCCAGATAGGCAATCATATATCTGCTCACAAAAGGCTCCCAGCGAAGTATGGTACAAAAGATCAAAAAGGAAAGTGTCGCCGTCCAAAAATAGCCTTTCCCGCCGCGCTCACGCTGTGTCCCTTTGTTTCGTTTTATCCTTTGAAAAACCGCCCGTGCGAGCATCCAAAAAGCACATATGAGAAACAGCCACATCACCGTGGGATTGATTGCTGTATCGCAGCCATAAGTACCCGCTTCATGCAGAACATACTCTCTGCCTGCTTCCGAAATGGACACAGCGTTCAGCTCAACCCCCAGAAGCGCCGCTGCCCGCACCGCAATCTCTCTGAAAATAAGATGTCCGTTCCGAACAAACGGCGTCGGCAGATTAAACGAAAGATTCTTCAAAAGATTTACAAACAGATAGGACGGCTGCAGGGTTCCGACCAATTGTGCCGCTCCGGCAGACTTACTCGCATAGGAGCCGAACGTTTGAAAATTCCGCAGGATCTCCGGCAGCATCGGGAGCGCCACACACGGAAGCGCGCACAGGCACAGATAAATCAGTTCTTTAAAATCATCCTTCCTGCGAATGCACAAAATGAGGAGCCACAGGGCAAAGACCACCATTCCTACACAGACTGAGGGTTTTGCCAAATACCCCCAAGCCACGCACAGCCCCATGATACACACTCTTATCACCGTTATCTTGTCAAACCGTATGTGTACCGTTTCCGCCACATCCGTGTAATCAAGCAGCCGATAGACAAAAAACACCAGCCATATTGCCGCGAAATGATCAACCTGCGTTGTCAGAGACTCCGCATACGCAATCGGCATGGTCATAAAAAGAAGCATTGCCGGAAAACAAAACCGCCTGTCGCAGGAGAGCTTCCGCGCAATTCCTCCCACAAAGACCGCGCAGGTAAGATAAGATGCCGCCTGCAGGAGATTGAAAAACAGATCGTGACGCCTGCAGAGAAGATACACATGGAGATTGACAAATTCTGCCAAAACGGGACTCGCAATCTGTCTGATCGAATTTGTCGCATAATGCTCTACGGAACGGTTTTGCGCCCAGTAGGCTATCCTGGGCAGATGGTAGGTCATGGAATCCCAGTTATGCGGCGTCGTAAAAAGCGACAGTGCCAAAACAACCGTCCCAAGCAGGATCAGAATGCCGTACCAGGGAGCTTTCTTTACTGCCGCAATACAAACTGTCCTTCCTTTGTTCCACACATCCCGCGCCGAAACTCCCAACTGCCTCCACTGTCCCCAAAAAAGCAAAATAAGGAGGATATCCAACCCTCCCCAAGCCGCCAAAAGAAAGCGAAACCGCAGTGCATGACAGACAGACAGCAACTCTGTCAAGGAAAAAAGAAAAAGCTGCCATAAACAGCAGGCCTCCATATAGGAACCCAACACTGTATCTTTTATCTGTTTTCTCTTTTTATAGATACAGATATTGCCAAATAAAACCGCAAGCGCCAACAGCATTCCGTCTTTCCTCTCTGACTATCATCCGCATGATAAGTGCCTCATTTTTCATAAATCTTTCCCAATATAGTTTCCGCCCTGACAGCGCCGACTTCCCGGTGACGGCTGTCTTTGCTTTCCTCTATGTTATCGCCGATCACAAAATACTGTTCCCCGTCCAACAGCATGGGCTGCTCAATCGTCCCTGCATAGGAAAACAGGCGCTCTGCGGAAAAGACATCGCTTACGCTGTCATTGACATAAAGGATGCCCTCCCTGATCTGCACCACATCGCCCGGACAGGCCGCGACCCGCTTGGTAAGCACGGCGGACAGTCCTTCGCACCGAAATACGATGACATCCCCATAGGTAAATTCATCCGCCCGCCTGTCCATCACTGCAAGCTGCAGGTCGTGAAAAGCGGGGCTCATAGAGTCTCCTCGTATCAGTAAAAGCTGAAACCAATTCTGCGAAATATAAAAGGCAAACAATGCCACGCCCAAAACAATGAACACAGCGCCATACTTTTTCCCTTTATTTATCAACCACAATCTCGTCCGACTCCACTTCTTTATTCCTGTTCTCGTCGATGCCCAGCTTATCGTTGATTTTCTTTTTTGCCCGCCTGAAATAGATGCCGACCGCCGCGCCGATCGCCACGATCACACCTGCCACCGCCTGGATGACATATGTCATCACGGAAGGATCGATGTACGCCTCAACATCCCTGCCAAACAATAACATACTCACGCCTCCGGTAAATCCTGCCAGTGCAAACAATTGAATAAACTTTTTCATTTTCTTTCTCCTTTCGTTGTCCAATTCTATTTATCCTATATCCGGGAAAATATCTCCTCTTTCTCTCTCCGAAACGCCTTTCCGTCCCTGATCTCATAAATCTCGTCACAGTTGCGTATCGTCGTCAGGCGATGTGCGATGATGACTAATGTCTTATATCCCTGGAGAGCATCGATTGCTTCCATCACCGCATTTTCCGTATCGTTGTCAAGTGCCGCCGTCGCCTCGTCCAAAATCAAAATATCCGGATCATTGTAAAGCGCTCTGGCAATTGCGACACGCTGCCGCTGTCCTCCCGAAAAACGCGTACCGCGCTCGCCCAGAATGGTATCAAGCCCCGCCGGAAGTTTTTCTATGGTATCCGCAAGCTGCGCCTTCTCCACTGCTATCCGCAGCTTTTCCTCGTCAATTTCCTTTTCCTCCAATCCAAAAGCGATATTATTTCGAATCGTATCATCCGTCAAAAATACTGCCTGCGGTACATATCCGATCGTCATTTTCCAAGACGGCATCCTCTCATAAATACTCACCCCGTCCACCAGGACATCGCCCCGCTCCGGAACCAGCAGTCCTAAAAGGATATCCGCCAGCGTGGATTTCCCGGCTCCCGATTCCCCAATCAACGCGATAGACCTTCCCTTACGGATCACAAGATCCAGCCCCTCAATGACATAGCAGTCGGCGTTCGGATATTTCCAGTACATATCTTTGATGACGATTTCCTCACGGAACGCTCTTTTTTCTCCGCTCACGCCTTCTTTGATGCGGCTTTCCTTTTTATAGGTCTCAACCTCGCGCAGATTATCATAGGCCGCATTCAGCGCCGGACACGCATAGACGAACTGATTGAAATTCGCGGATATTCTCCCGACTGACGGCAGGATTCGAAACGCTGCGACCGCAAACGCCCCAAGCTGCGGCAAAAATCCGGACGCATCATTTCCGGTGAGAACTTTAAAGCCTACCACCGCAATCAGCCCGCTGACAAAAAACGCCTCGATAAAGTAGGGCGGTCTCTCCGCCGCAAACGTCTTCGCCACCTCGGCATCCTGCTGATTGGAAAAACTCACCTCATATTGATCGATAAAATATTGTTCCCGGCGGAACACAATGACATCCTTCACGCCCTGAAATGCTTCATACAGATATTTATTGACCTTGCCTGTCCACTTTCTGTAATTATCCCCACTTCTTTTCATCTTATTTTGAAAAATAAGAATCAGAAAACCGAGCGCGATTCCCATGAGAACGATCACGCTCACCGCCATCACAACGTCCGTCTTGATAATGTAAACACAGATACACGCCGCTGTCAACACCTCGGCAATGATATGGAACATCTGGAACAAAATCGAGTACACACCTGTCACATCATAGGCAACACTGCGTATGATATCCGCAGTATTCACCCCCAGGAAAAACACATATTCCCGTTCCATATAGGAGTTCATCATCTTAACGGACAATTCTCTCCTGACCATCACCGAGTATTTCAATCTCACATATGACAGAAGTGTCATATACATATTCTTAAAGATATAGATTAAAATGACCATCGCAGAAATCGAGATGACCAACTGCTTTGGTGTCGTAATGTGAACGGTATCCGCAAACAGTTTGATATATTTATTTTCCAGAAGCTGTTCCGGTGAGACAAACGCCTGAACCAGCGGAATGATGATCGACACCCCCAGCGTTTCAAACAGCGCGCCGATGATCGTCATAAACAAAACGAGCACACTGAGCTTCTTCTGTTTCCCGTTCAGGATATAATTCAATTTATGAAATACATCGATTAAACTGGCAATATCCTTCTTCATCAATCCCTACCTGTCCAAAACAGCATACAACTTTTCAAACGTCTCGTCTATGTCAAATTCTTCCTGCCATTTTTGACAGGACGCTGCCTTCATCCGCCGCAAGTCGCTCTCCCCCAGTTCCATGATCTTACGAATCGCCGCAGCGATCTCCTCCGCGTCCGGATCGTGCGAGAGCAAAATACCATTGTCCCCGATCATCTCCGTGATTCCCCCCGCATCCGTTCCGATGATGGGGACACCGTAAGACATCGCTTCCTGTATCGAAACAGGGCAGCCTCCTTCGGTTTCCGAAGTTGTGATAAAACAATCTACCGGCTGCGTTTCATAGTAAGCGTGCACATCCTGCACAAACCCTGCAAAACGGTATTGAATATTTTCCTTTGCAGCTAATTGTTCCGCCGCGTACCGCTGCATTTCCCCGAGTGCGCTGCCGCCTCCGAGATGTGTCCAGAATATCTTTGCGCCCTCCACACGGGCCAGTCCGTCAATGATCAGACCGATCCTCTTAAGCGGTATCACATGGGAACAGCTGAGCAGTCTCCATACGCCGTCGCCGTCTGCCGGCATCTGTCGTTTCGGTTTCTCGATTCCCAGCCTGCATACATGCAGCCTGCTGCCGTCTGTCTGCCCATCTTTTATGTGTTCTTCATAATATCGTTTCCCGTACGCACAGGCAAACACAAGCGCATCCAGCTTTTTTTCCATTTGATGCCGAAACGGCTGTCTGTTTCCCGGGACTCTTTCATGATACAAATCGACCCCATGCGCACGCGCAATGATGCGGATGTTGGGATAGCGTTTTTGCTCCCGTATCATGCTGTAACAGTAATAGGTGTACCAGAACGAATAATAAAGGATGGGGACATTATCTGAAAGTATACCACTTCGCCGCAGATTTTTCAAATCTGCCGCCGCCTGCGCAAAAAAAGCGGCGGACTGATAAATCCTCTGCCGCCGGTTTCCCTTCTCCGACAGGATTTCCCTCATCTCCATCCGCCCGTCACGATCCATAAAAAAGGAAAGAAAAGCCCATATTTTATCCGCGGCAGTCAGCTGTGGCCTTCCCGGACAGACCACGCGAATTTCTTCCGGCAGCTCCACTGTCATACCTTCCCGCACCTGACCCTGATCGGCATGGGAGAGTATGGTGATATCATAGTGCGCTTTCAGTCTTTCAAGCTCCGGCAGAATAAATGTCCTCTCACTCTTGCCGTAGGGAAAACTTTCCGTCGCCAAAACCAGCCTTTTCATGTTTTTCTCCTCGCATGCCCGCTCTCATCAAACTTGTTATTGTTATGAAAGGTGCCATTATCGATCAGGCAGAAGTCTTCCCATGTGTCGTCATACCACGCCGCCCGCATCACTTTCGCCACAGAGATAATGCTGGAATGTCCGCAGACAATTCCCGCACATCGTGTCAGAGTATATTGGTCGCGCAGCACTTCCAAGCCCAGTCTGTAATGATGCTGCTCCCGTTTTGATTCGCTGAAGGCAACAGACTCCCCGCTGCCGTCATCCCGATAAGTATCCTCATACAGCTTTACCTTGTCACCAAACTCCTGTCGAAACCGCTCTACGGCAGAGGTCTCGTCCGTCGCCAAAAAAATCTGTTCATAGGCATTTGCCGTCAAAAGTTCCCTGACTTTTTCAATCTCCTGCTCGATCCTGACCGGAATCGGATGGTTGTTATATCCCCTGTTGAAATCCGTTCCTCTGTAATGCACTGCCAGCGTCTTTTTACTGCCCAGCAATCCCTCATAGGCATCCGCCAGATAGGTTTCCGTCTCCCGGTTGTAGCGGATGTATTTTTTCAACACAGGTGCCATTGCCTCTACATATTCCCGGGACACCTGATATCCTGCCGTCTGATAGGCTGCCCGCACCTGCTCCCAATGCCACGCCCGCTGGTGCACCACATGCGCCGCATGCTCGATGGACGTTACTTCGGAGACAGGCTCAAAATAATGAAGGAAGGCGTTTTTCTCTCCCCTTACCCCCTCGGGTTCATAATAGACATAATCCTCCCCCCATCGGACATAGGGCACCATACCCCTGTCGTCCGCAAAGTACAGTTTGCTCAGCATCATACCGAATTCCGCAAAAAAACCGATACCGTTCCCCGTCTCAGAGGCATCATAGACGATACAGCCCGGATACTCATCTCCATAATGCCGCAATTCCAAAAAATCCGCACTGTGATAGCCGTTTAACACCATCTGTCGAAATTCGGGATCGCCGCTGTGCAGTCTGCATCGGTTCCAAAAAACAAGTTTTTCCGATTTTTTCAAAAAATCCATGACACCCATAAACTGCCGTTCCTTCCAAAATGAAGACCACCCTGCTGCCGTCTCTGTATCCGCCGCTAAACGCCAATATCATAAATCTCCGACACAGCCTGCTCCCACTCGCCTCTTTCCCGTAGCAGGTGCTCGATGATATCCCGCACTGCGCCATAGCCGCCCTTCACCGCCGATACATAATCAGCCCTCGCCTTCACCTCCGTGCAGGCATCCTCAGGACAACCGACAAAACTGCAAAGCTTCATCGGCTGCAGATCGTTGAGATCGTCTCCGAGATAGCCTATCTCCTCCCTGCCAATCTGATGCTCCTCTCGAAACTTTGTCAGATACGTGACCTTATCTTTACAGTTCTGCACCAGAAAATCCACCTTCATCTCCTTCATTCGTCTGGTGGTTGCCGCACATTCCCTGCCGGTCAGCACCATGATTTGAATGCCCACCCGCTTGGCGGCAAAAAAGCCTGCCGCATCTTTCGTGCAGAATTTTTTTAATTCATTGCCATGCTCATCATAATAGATGCCCGCATCCGTCATGGTGCCGTCCACGTCGATCACAAGGTATTTGATCTTATGCCAATCTCCCACTGTCCTCTTTCCTCTCCGTCCGCAAAACATTTACTGCCCGCCGTCCTGCGCTTCGCTCTGATAAAGGGATTTCGTCAGATAGCTTACCTTCATCTGCTTCTCCATCTGCGCCATGCACTCCCTGATGCGCTTATTCTCCTCAGCCCCTTTGGTATGCTGGCTCGCCATATAATCAGCGACATAATTTTCGCTGCTGTTTTCTTTATAGCCGTCAAATCCGGCCAGCACCGCCTCGGGCACTTCCAGCTTTTTTAGGAGCCGCAGCAGCAGAATCACACTGTTATCAAAGGATCCTGCCTCATCAAAGTGCAGATCGGTATAATTAACGATCATTGGCTTTCCGCCGCCGGTATCTTCTTCCGCACACATCTCCAAAAGATTGGAAGTGACGATCAGTTCCGGTAGTTTCTTTCTGCCAAGTACCATCTCAAAGCGCATGGCATTACAACAGAAAACATAGTCGGCGCGGTAAGTCTCCGGCACAAAGTTTGCCGAGATAACCACAGGCTGCTCCGTTTCGATATAAGATTGCACCCGTTCCTTCTCGCTGACGATGCTTGACCCGGGCGCCAGAATCAAACACTTTTTCCCGGCCAGCCGCGTGGAAAGCGCCTTTAATGTCTGACCGTCGTCAACCGCCTTATTCTGAAAATCCTGATATAAACCTTCGATATAAGCCTCGTCGTAGGCTGTCTTTTTCTGTTCTTCGATGCTGCCGAGGATCTGATTGATCTGCTTTGCCCGCAGCCGCCCTTTATCCAGCAGAAACTCCGCGTAATTGCGGTGGAGATTATACTTCGCCGAAAGCGCGTATGCCGTGTTATACCCCCAGGGCTCGATCTGCTTGAGGCGCGCGATATGATCGTCGATTCCGTCCAGCACAGGATTCACGTCATAATGTCCCGCATGGCGCTTATTCATGTAATCCATGATCAGTTCCATACACAGATTTCCCGGGGAACGTCCCATACCCAGCATGGACGCGTCAATCACGCACTCCCTGCCGCTCGCCTTCATGCCCAGAAAATCCTGTGCGAGGGAGTAGGACAGCGCCAGGTTTTCATGCAGGTGCAGCCCGATCACGATCTCTTTTCGCAGATTATGCTCGATCAGGGAATAAATGCGCTGTAAGTCGTCCTTCATCATCGAACCGAAGGTGTCCACAATGGAAAAAGCATAAGGCTGTATCTCATTGATTTTTTGCAGGAGCTTTAAAATCATCTCGTCCGAATAGCCCATAATATTGATGGGATTTGCAAAAACTTTATAGCCCTTTTCCTTTACCTTGCGGATGTATGCCAGTCCCTCGTCGATATCGTAATCATGAAAGGTCACGCGCAGCGCGTCGATCGTCTTTCCGTCATAGGGCTCAAGCTTATCGATACTGTATTTATTGTGTAAGGACATCGCGGTAAATCGGGTATTGCCGCGGTTTTCCGGCAGGATACGCGCAATCTCCGCACAGTTATTGTAGAGGGCTTTATCCGGTTCATAGTCGCAGTCCCGCAAAAAACCCACTTCGATATAGTCCACCCCGGATTCTATGAGTTTTGCCAGGATATCCTTTATCGTGTATTCTCCAAATTTCCAGTCATTGATGTACCCGCCGTCACGGAGGGTACAATCCAAGAGCTTGATTCCCATATCTTCCTGCCTTTTTTAACATCCACTACACTGTGGGATTCGGATCCTTCATGGCATACAATGCCTTTGCCATCTCATAGTCATAGAGATCGTCGATATCCGCCGCCTCACGTTTATTGATCACGAGCTGATAATATTTCGGTCCGTAATTATAATGCCACTCTCTCACCTTTTCCGTAGGCGCCAGATCGATGCCGTTCGTGAAATGATACATCATCGGCAGCTGTTCGGAATTTTTATGCTCCAGCCCCATCTTGAAATTCAGGGGACCGTTGTCATCCATCAGGTAAGTCTGGTAGGGCGATACCGTGATCAGGGAATCGTACCCTTCTTTCAGCTTTTCAAAATAAGTCTTGATCGCCTTCTCATACAGATAGGGCTCCACGCAGGGAGAGGTCGCGCAGGCGTAGAGAAGATGATCTCCCTCTATCGTATCGCAGAGGTACTCTAAAAACATGCCAAAAGGCACGGACTCGTTTGCGTACTGCTCCGGCCGCTTAATTGCTTTCACGCCGCATTTTTCCCCGATGGCAAGCATCTCGTCCGAGTCGGAAGATACGATAATCTCATGCAGCCCCTTCACCTGCTTTAACTGCTCGATCTTATGCTGCAATAAATTGGAGTTCCCAAAGGGTAAAATGTTTTTGTTGGGAAGTCTCGTGCTGTTTCCTTTTACCGGTACTACTGCTGTAATCTTGTCGCTCATCTTTTTTCCTCCATGCCGAAGCTGTTTGCTTCATTTAATTGTTTTATCCAACTGTGCCGCGATCCGCCCTATGATTGCCTGAATCTCTTCCTCGCTCGTACTCTCGATGGCATAGCGTTTATTTCGCTCCAGCTTCTCCCGCCGCAGCGCCCGCTGTCCCTCGATCCAGTGCCAATGGATGTGTTCGTTCGCCAGGATATCCTGATATTTATCATAAAACCAATCCCACTGCTGCAGCTTTTTCTGCATACGGATCAGGGGCGGCTGTTTGGTGCGGTAAGAGGCAAGCTGTTCCTTTGTCAGATTGTAGGAAGGATCCTTATAAACTTCCTCCGCCATGTCGGCGAGTTTTTTATAACTCGGTTCTGTTTCGTCCACCAGATAGATTTCGTTGATCGCGCTTTTATCAATGGGAAACACAGGGTCTGTTTCATCCACCGTACGGGCAAAGGCTTCGTAATCCGTGATCTTTCTGCCCCGGCTTATGAGTTTCAGTTCAAAACCGTCCGTAACCGGAAGCGGAAAGAGTAAATGACACATCCGGCCCGCAAAATAAGCTTCCACAATGGTGGAGCTGTTTCCCGTATAGACGATATCGCCGGCAATGATCCACTGCTTCACCGACTTTTCGCCGATCACCTTAAAGTTATCATGACGCTTCGCCACCTCTGACATATGCACGCCGATATGCCCGGGATGCGGTCTATAGATAACAAGAATGTCCTTTCTTTCTCCGCAGAGCCGCTCCATCCACTCCAATATGATCTTCTCGGAACGCATCATAAAATCATAGTAATCCCGCCAATCATCCCCGTGTTTTTTGCACATACCGGCAATGTAATCCTCGGAGAGATTGTCCGCATAGAAAGGAGAGGCAAACAGCAATACCTTTTTATCCGTCGGCAGACCGTACTCCGCCAAAAGCGTCTCCCGATCCTGATAGTAGCCCTTTAATTCATCCCGCAGAAAGTCCATGCCGATATGCCCCACCACCTTGATATTGCGGGGATCCATATGCGCCGCCTCCAGCAGCCTCCTGCGGTTGGCCTCTCCCCAGGAAACTCTGACTACTTCTCTGCCGATGCCGGTATAATTCTTAAAAACACCCGCGCGCTCGTCCTTGGGATAGACGATGTTTTCCCACTGCATATCGATGACTTTATCAAAGGAAACGAAGTCCTTTGTATGCCATTCCAAAGAAGCGTTCTGGTAACACGCCATCGTCATCACCACCTTAGCGTGATAGATGGGTTTGACGGCCTCAAGCGCCTCCTCGTCCTCGATGTGTTTGATCAATACCTTGTAGCCTCTCTTTTCCAGCTCATATTTGATCAGACACATGTTTTCCAGTTCTCGCACTTTATGCTCATAGATAATGAGAAAATCCACTTCCTGCACATTCCTGCTCATGCGGTCATCCCTCTCCAAAAAATAAATACAGCGCGCTCAAAACCGTGAGTGCCTGGGTCTTTTCCGAAAAATCTCCCTCCGTAAAAAGGCGCTTGACATCGCTCCGAAGCCGATCCGATAACCATCGGCTGCCGATTCGCTGCCCAAACATGGCTTCAAAATATTTTCTGACATCAGCGTCATTTTTATACCAGTAATCCGTGGGATTCATGGAAGCCTGTCCGGGTCGGCGGGTCACTTTTCGCAGATATCCTTCCGCCAGTTTCCCCGTAGTCCGTACCTTGCGCTTAAAAATCTGACTCTCCTTGGGTTTTACGCCCCATTTTTCCCAGACAAATTCCGCCGCCTGCGGATACTTTTTTTCAATCCATTTAAGATAAATATGATGCCCCTTCCGATATTCGAAGGGTAACGTCAACACCGCTTCCAAAAAATCCACATCCAAAAATGCCGATCCTGTCTCCACATAATGATGTCTGATCAGATAGGAACTCTGCGCTCCCAGGATTCCTCTCGTCATCAGCGCGAAGCTCTCCTGATTCCGATAATCGGATAAGATCGTCTCGTCAAAATCATACTGCAGCCGATTGGAATACTGGTGCAGACCAAACGCCGGCGCTCTGTCGTTTAACGCCTTATCATGATAAAAAGTAGACAGGATGGCATCCCCCACCATGCCTGTGTGCTCGATGCCGAACTGCTCTGTATTAAGCACCCGCAGCAGCCTGTTGCCGCCTGTCATGCCAAGGCAGAGCGCCGCTCCGTTGTTTTTCAGGGTCATTTCATCCACATCGTACATCCATGTCAGATCGTCGAGCGGCTTATGGAGATATTCATGCTTCAAAGCGGCGGCAACCTGCTCCGATATTTTCTGATCCAGATAGCCGAGCCTGCCGTATGCCACATTGAGTTGGTCCTTATAGCCAAGGTCATGGGCTGTCCATGTCACCATCCGACTGTCCAGACCGCCGCTTAAATCCACGAGATGCCGATAGCCATACTCTTTGTCTTTTGCAAACTCCCTGTCTACTGCCTGACGAAAAGCACGGTCAATGCGTTCGACCGCCTCGTCCTCGCTTATTTCCCGTAAGCCGCAGGGAAGCTCATAATAACGGTGCAGACTGACGCTGCCATCCAGAATCTCTGCATAATATCCGGGAAGCAGTCTGCGAATCTGTGTCACAAAAGTACTGTCATCCAGCATGTATCCACAAGTCAGCATGTACTGCGCCGCACGCTCATCAAAGTCATAAGCAACGCCGTTTTCCCGCAGTACGCGCACCATATATTCCAGGCAGTCAGAAAGAATCCAACTGCCGTTCTCGCAATAATAATAGACGGCTTTATTGGATACCTGATCCGTATAGACCGTGATCCGCCCCGTCTCCTTTTCATAGTGATAGCCGCAGAAAGCACCCCGCAGTTTTGACAAATGATTTTTTCTGTCCTCCCGCAGGGAAAGGGCAAAAGAATCCGCCCACTCGTGATAACCCTCCGGACGAAGGAAGGCTTCCTTGTGATACACGTAACCGTCCAGGAAACAGACCTGCTCCGCATCGGACAAAAAAATCCGGTCTCCGGGAAACTTGTTTAACAGATTTCGATACTGCACACAGACGCCCAGATCCATGTACTCCCCCAGACAGGTGATTTTCAGATCCCGGCCGGCAGCGAGCCAGCCCCGCAATTCTTTTGTTTCGTCCATAGTCATATCCCTGCCCGTTTATTTCGCCTCGATATCATCAATGATCGGCTGCATCACCACATCCATGCTGACACACTCACCGGCAAATGCCCTGATCACAGCCGCCGTCTCCTGCTTACTGCCCTGTATCGCTCTGACCCGCTCATAAAAAGCAACGATTTCTTCTATGTTCACCGTGCTTTTATCATTGGGAAATACATAAGCGTACGGGTAATCATCCGGCAGAACGTCTATCGCGCATCCCGTAATGAGCGGCATCCCTTTGGCAAGACATTCTCTGGATTTGATCGCATTCATTTTCGCAAACAGATTCAGCTTATACATGCCAAAAGAGACCAGCGCAATATCGCTTTGATCATACAGCTCATCCAGCTTTTCGCCCGTCATCGTCGGGTAAAACTGCACGTGATTCCCCAGTTCATACTTCTCCGCCAGCCTCCGGTAAAGAGGTTTTTCCGGTCCGTCCCCCACCAGGCGCAGGGTCACTTCGTATTCGTGCGCTTTGCCATCACTGTAGTATTCGTGCAATCCCTCGATGATGCGCTCATAACCGTGGTGCCTCTGCATAAATGCCACACCGATCAGATTGATCTTCCCCTCCCGGAACTCGCCTCCGATCTGCGGAATACTGTCCACATCGACGCCGTTTGTCGTGCGGATCGTAGGTACGCCGAATATCTCGTCATCCTCCGAGTAGGTCACGAAACGATCCACATATTTTTTCAGCGACGGACGATAGATCCGTTCCTTTAAGTAAAAAGGCCAGGCATTCCATTTCGCAAAATCGTCCCTGTCATAAGGATAAGTAAACACCTCTATGATAATCTTGCAGGCAGGATAACGCTCCTTCACCTTTTTCCAAAAACGCAGGTAGGCTCTGTCCGCCACCGTCCTGCGCACATATAAAAAAGCGGGATCGTCAAGCTGCGCAAAAGCCTCCTCGTAGCTTCTGCCGATGGAAGCAGTCGGGAACAACCCGAGCACCCTCGAAAGGAGGGATCTCGCGGGCGTTTCCACCTCGATTTCCCGCATTTCGTAATGCTTTCGAAACACCGCAAGCTGCATATCGATCTTCTTACTGACACCGATGGACTGACGCCCCTGGAAATGGATATAATACCCTTTTTTCATCTTAGCATACTCCTTTTTTCATCATAGCATACTCCCTTTTTCAATGCAAACGTATTATATCCTTCGATAGCGTAAGTTTATTGTAGG
>DETS01000046.1 GCA_002361735.1 Lachnospiraceae bacterium UBA3282
AGCGTGGACTTGCCGTGGTCGATGTGGGCAACGATACAAAAATTCCTGATTTTGCTCTGGTCCATTGTGGTTTCCTTTCTGGAAATTGTGAAACTCCGATTACCAAAATTGCACAACTATTTCAGCATTGTAACGACTTTCACAATTGCCTAAAATAGTATAACAAAAATAGGACGGAATGTCCACTTCATTCCCGCTCAGGCTCCCTCCCCGAAAAGACCATATCCAGCACGTGCGCCAAAACATCACACGCGTTATGTATTTCCTCCTCCGTGTTGTTCTGCGCGCCCAGCTCGATCAGCAGAGACTTCGGGCAAAGGTGCATGTTATAGCGGTAGGCTTTCAGATAGATCCTGCGGGCAATCCCCGGATAGTATTCGTTGCACGCCGCCTGCATCTGAAAGGACAGGGAAAGATTGTCCGCAAGGTAGGGATTTTCCAGCTGCTCGATCGCTCCTTTCTTTGTACGGCACAGACCGTTAAAAAACATGAACTGCGCCGTGGGACGCCCCTGCAGATCCAGCACCAGCCGCCTGTCCTTTGGCATCTCATCCCTGTGCAGATCGATCACTGCCTCGATCGAGGGATTCTCCGCCAAAATATGCTCGATCTCCGGCAGGGAATTGCTGTAGGCATAGTCCCTGTCCTCATCATAACACCCGTTATTATGTATCACATTGTAACCGTACCGTTCCCGCAAAAGCGCCGCCAGATATTCACCTGCCCCCAAAATGCCGTTCGTTTCATCCCCCGGAACCGAATCAACGAACGCCTCCTTGGAATGGGTATGATAGATGAGGATCTGCGGCGCGTCCGCGCTGCCCCGAATGCGCATATCCTTCTCCAAAAGCGTCTTTGCCTGCAGCAGTTCCTCCCCTGCCACCGTCGTGGAGTCCACCGCATAAAAGGCTTTGATCAACGACCGGTAATCACCCAGCTCCTCCCACTGATAGCGATAGCTTTTTTCCGCCGCCTGCACAAAGCCACTCTCCGTTTCATTTTCCGCCTCATTTTCCGCCTCCGCTTCCGGCTCTGTCTGCGTTTCCTCCCGCACAGTTAAATAACGCTCGTTTTCTTGCCTGATTGCCGACTCCATACTTCCCTCCAGGTGCATGGCGTCCGCTTCATATTCCAGCGCATCGTCGGGCAGCCCTTTTCTGTCCTCATCGCTTCCTTCCGGCAAAAGCAGTCTGGCATAATCGCTCTCCGTCACGCTTCCTCGCCCGTTTTCCATAAAAAAGAGCAGAGCGGGATAGCGCGCAAGAATCCCCCTCTCAAGGAAATCTCCCCCCACTGCCGCAGAATCTCCTTCACACATTCTGCGGATTCCCGGCAGATAAGGTTCCATCAACAATCCTGCCGCCTGAGAAAACAGGCTGACCGGCTCTTTCTTCTCCCGCTCCCGCACAAACTCCGTCGCTCCAAAGCACAAAGATATAATAACGAGTGCTATTAAAATTCTTCCCATCCGTTTTCCATTCCACCGCATATTAAGATATATGCAGTTTCCATGGAAGTTCATACCAGGACTTGCATCCTTAAAAATTCAAGGCGCTGTTGATTCCGTCACAAATGATGTGACTGATCTGGCGGATCTGTTGATCCACGTCCTTTGTGGTCACATACATATTATTCAGTTCCTTCAAGGTCGCCGGGCGCTCTCCCATGGCATCCCCCACGATGGTCGCCGCATCCACTACGGTCGGCACGCCCAACGCCAGTACGGGCACATGAAGTGTTTCCTGCGTGATCGCATTCCTGTGATTGCCGACCCCGGAGCCCGGATGGATCCCCGTATTGGTAATTTGAATCGTGCGGTTTAAACGTTTGGTAGAGCGGGCGGCAAGCGCGTCGATGACGATCACCAAATCAGGCTTCGTCTCGCCGATCACTCCCTTGATGATTTCTGCGGACTCCATCCCCGTCTTTGCCATAACACCCGGTATCAAACTGCTGACCAGGTGCATTTTGGTGCGATTATAGGCTACTTTTCCGTACTCCATCACAATATGCCTGTTGACAAAGAGATTATCCACCACATTCGGTCCGAGGGAATCCGCCGTCACTTCTCTGTTCCCGAGCCCCACCACCAGGATCGACTGCTCTTTTTCCGGCTCCGGCAGGATCCCCCGAAGCTGCTCCGCCAGGATCTGCGAAATTTCCTGATGATAGTCCTCCTCCGGCTCCGTCATGGCGGGAGCCTCCAGTGTGATATAAGTTCCCATGGGTTTTCCGAGCGCCTTGGCACCGTTTTTCGTCTCTATGACTACCCGCGTGATATGCACATCGCTCTGCTCGTCATAACGTTCCTCCACGATGACCCCGTGCAATCCGGATTCTTTTTCCCCTATGCTCTCTCTGGCTTCCAACGCCAAGTCCGTCCTGACATTCGACCAGCCTTCCATATCGATTTCCTTTCCTTTCCGGCTTCACAGCCGCTTGCTTTTCTCCTGCAGCTGTTATATTTTATGCGGATTTTTTCTGCCTGCCCATTTTCTTTTCTATTTTTTGCAAAAATAAACAAAATATGTATTGACATCCCCATTCCCATAATCTACAATAATATGCGTATGTTTCCGCTTGACTCACTGCTTGCGGATGAAATAACCGCTTCTGTCTTTGACAGGACGCGTCACAATAGTAACTGCATTTGAAATGGAGGATGTTATGGCTAATATCAAATCTGCGAAAAAAAGAATCTTGGTAAACAGAACGAAGGCTGAGAGAAACAAATCCATCAAGTCCGGCGTTAAGACAGCGATCAAAAAAGTTTACGCTGCCATCGACGCAAAGGATAAGGCTGCTGCACAGAGCGCGCTTTTAGCAGCTACCTCCGCCATCGACAAGGCGACCAAGAAGGGTGTATACCACAAGAACACTTCCGCAAGGAAGGTGTCCCGCATGAATCTTGCCGTAAACAAGATGGCATAAGCTCTCTGCGGTCAACAACTTATGGAAAAACCGACAAAGGCGGGTGCATCGGCACCCGCCTTACTTCATTGCTTCATTCTTCTTGCGCTGTTACCTGCTGCGTCCGCCGCCTCCGTGATGGCCGCCGCCTCCGCCGTGGCTTCGTCCGCCGCCGCCACCGCCGCCGCTGCTCGTTTCGATCTTTCTCTGCGTCACTGTCTTTCTTAAGAATCTGTCCGTCTGCACATGGAAGACAGGCTGCCCTCCCGCAACATAGGTGGTCGCGGTGGTCGTCTTTCTTCCTTTCTTAGAGCTCCAGTTGCAAATCAGAAAAATAACAGCCGTTATTATACCAATCGCCCAGGGCACGATACCCGGCACGCTGAAATGAAACACCCGCCACCCCAGCATATCATGATAAAACGTATTGATGTAAAGCTTATAAGCACGATAAGGATCATTTTCCACACAGCTGTAGACATTATCCAACAGATGATCGACATCCTCCGTATAGTAGGTATCTCTCGCCCTGCCGGTGGTACAGAACCAGGTGTGGATCATACCGTCGTCTTCTCTGGAATAATTATCCACCAGCACGACGCCGTCCCCATCCGGTTTGTCATAGCCCATGCCGTTCTGTTCCCAAAACTGTTCTGCGTAGACCCGCACATACTCTTCTGAATACGCGTTTGGCTCATACGTTTTTGCAAACTCCTTTAGCGGCTCATTCAGCGTAATGAGCACAATATCGCAGCCCGTCTGCTTCTCACGCTTGGCGATCAGTTCGCGCAGCTTCTTTTCCTGTTTGTCCGTCAGCACATCCGCTTTGTCAAACACCCGCTCCGTAACGGTACACTCCGTATTGGTCCGCTGATAATCGACCGCCTTTGCCGTCCCCCAATGCCCTGCCTGAAAGAGAAGGAAGAGAACGATCAAGGATGCCAGTATGATATAAAGCCACTTAAAATAGCGAAAATATTCTTTCAACGTCCATTCCTCCTATAAAATCTCCATCACCTGCACGGCAATCTGACAGGCTGCCGTCACCACCGCAAACACCGAGGCAGCGTAAAGCAGTACCTTCGCCTTGGAAACCGGGGTAATCCCCACTACTTTTCCGGTCTGTCCGTTGACATGATATTCGTAAACCTGATCTTTATAGCGGTAAAAATACTGCCAGACCGGCAACAGCGCGTAATTCACACCTTTGCCCTTCAGGTTTAAGTCCCTGCGATACGGGCGCATCGTGACATATCCGTTCAAAGATGACTGCATGAGCTGCTCCGATGCCTGTCTCGCCTTCTGCAAAGCCCGCTCCTCAAGCTCCCCCGCCTTCTGGTTATAGACCTCTCCGTAAAAGCCTGACAGATACTTCGGTTCAAAATCCGCAAGCGCCTGATAATCATAGGGTTCCATCAGATCCATTGCCCCGTCTTCCATGGCGTAGGAGGCATCCACCGGGATCCGCTCAAAGTCCACATTCATCCTGCGCTGCACATCGAAATAAGAAGTTTCCGTATACTCCGTATTGCCGCTGCGCCAAGTCCTTACCTTGGTCCCCTCTCCGGCATAATCATAGTCGGCATCATAATCGTAAAGCCAGAAGGGTACATAGGTCCCCTCCATCTTTTGCAGGCTTTTTGCGGACATAAAATCGGAAGGCGCAAAGAGGCGCCTTGAAAATTCCTGTTCCATCGCCGCTGCCGCCATCTGCCTGCTCACCCGAAAAGGCAGGATCAAATGCGGTTCATAGCCGCCCTCCACGCGCTCATTAAAGATCAGGTACATACCGCAATGCTCGCACTTACACGCAGAGGTATAGTCCGTGATGCTTAAAGGGGCGCCGCAGTTGACACACCGTTCCATGGAAGTATCCATGATTCGATCTTCGCTGTCCTCGCTCTCACAGTGCGGACAATACATCCTGCCCTTGTCCGGCGCGTAAACGGCGTTGCCGCCGCAGTTTTTACATTTAAATAACATTTGAACTCCCTTCCTCAACACAGAGAATGCCGTTTCTCAGGCATTCTCTAAGAGATAACGCAGTTATCTCTTGCCATCCCAACAGTAGGTACACAGCTTACATTTATCGATGCCCACAGAAGCGATCATATCGTCCAAACGGTGATAGCGCAGCGTGGTAAAATTCAGCTTCTCCCGAATCTTTTCCAGCATCTGAGCATACTCCGCACTGTCAGGATCCGCATACACCGACAGATTGGGATATTTATTCTCCCCCTCCAGTTCCTTGATCACCCGACGGGCAATCAGCTCCATCTCCGAGGTGGAACGGGAAAAGTTTAAGTATTTACATCCAAAGAGCAGCGGCGGACAAGCCGGTCTGATATGTACCTCTTTGGCACCGCTCTGGTAGAGAAATTCCGTGGTCTCCCGCAGCTGTGTGCCCCGCACAATGGAGTCATCGATCAAAAGCAGGCTCCTGTCCATGATCAGATCGTGCACCGGAAGCAGCTTCATCTTTGCAATCAGGTCACGCTTGCTCTGGATCGTCGGCATAAAGGAACGGGGCCAGGTGGGCGTATACTTGATAAACGGTCTGGAAAAAGGAATCCCCGACTCGTTGGCATAACCGATGGCATGCGCCGTTCCCGAATCCGGCACCCCGGCAACGATATCCGGTTTTGCATCGTCGCGTTTAGCCAGCATTGCTCCGCAGCGATAGCGCATTTCCTCCACGCTGACGCCCTCATAGGAGGAGGAAGGATAGCCATAATAAATCCACAGGAAGGTACAGATCTTCATGTCCTTTCCCGGTGCCGCCAATGTCTTTACCCCCTCTGGCGTCACAATGACGATCTCTCCCGGCCCGAGCTCCCGCTCCGGCACATAGCCCAGATTCAGGTAAGCAAAACTCTCAAAAGAAACGCAGTACGCCTCCTCCTTCCTGCCAATGGTGACAGGCGTCCTCCCCAGCCTGTCTCTTGCCGCAAGGATCCCCTTAGGCGTCATCAGCAGAATCGTCATCGAACCGTCGATCAATTCCTGCGCATACTGAATGCCTTCGATGAGATTCTCCCGCTGGTTGATGATCGCCGCCACTAATTCCGTAGCATTGATATCACCGCCGCTCATCTCCAGGAAGTGCCCCTTCCCATGCCGGAAGATCTCTTTCACGATCTCATCCTTATTATTGATCCTGCCCACCGTAGTGATTGCATAGGTTCCGTGGTGGGAGCGGATGATCAACGGCTGCGGCTCATAATCCGAGATACAGCCGATGCCGACCGTCCCGTACATCTGATTTACATCCTTGTCAAACTTTGTGCGGAAGGGCGTGTTCTCAATGTTGTGAATGGCGCGGTTAAACCCCGCCTCATCATCATACAGCGCCATACCCGCCCGTCTGGTGCCCAGATGGGAATGATAGTCCGTCCCAAAAAACAAATCAAAAATACAATTTTCCTTTGATGCCACTCCAAAAAAGCCGCCCATCCCTTATTCTCCTTTTAGCCTGTGTATGTTTTCTGTTCCCCGGTACTGACTTCGCAGCCGCATCTGCCGCCCTCTTTTACCCTGTGCAGTACCTTCTTTGCCTGTATGTACAGCTCCTGAAAGCTCCCACCGGGTTCCCCTAAAGCCGCGCCGGCACTCAAAGTAACGCCCCGCAATTCTCCGCCCATATGCAGCAGTCTGTCATTGATCACGGTGATCCTTCTGCGGATACCTCCCACATGCTCAGCCGCCATGCCCACGATCCAGAGGGCAAAGAGATCGTCCTCCAGCCTACCGACGGCATCCACTGCCCTGAAATTTTCACACAGAGCTGCCGCCACCGCCCGCAGGACGCGATCGCCCGTCTCGCTTCCGAACCGTTCGTTAATCTCCCGCATATGGTCTACATCCACCAAAACAAGGCAGCCCTGCTCTCCGCCGCCTGCCAATGCTTTCTCCACGATCCGCAAAAAAGTCTTTTTGTTCGCAGTCCCCGTGAGCGTATCCTGCTCTCCTCTGCTATAGACTCTCCTGCCCGGTCTCCCCTGTGTTTTTTTTGCAGCAAGCAGATGCAGCAATTTCTTCACCGCACTCCCTCCTTAAGCTCCTGCTTCTTTTATCTTACTGTAAGTTGGGACGGTTTGCAATTAGAAATGCAAATATCCGCATCCAATAATCCTCCAACACTTTCCTGTCCGCGTTGAAGATCTCATGCTTAACCCCAAAAACCCTGACCAGTTCCGCGCTGCCTTTTCTGTGCCCGTTCAGCTTCTTTACAAAACGCGCCTGTTCTTTATTCGAGACATAGGTTTCCCGTTCCGCCTGAAAGACCAGCGCAGGACAGGCGACATCACGCCACGCGCTGCCCAGCAGAAAACGATGCAGGCGCACCGCCTGCCAAAGCCAGCCGAAAGAACCCGCGCTCATCTGAAACAACGGCTCACTGTTTCTCTTTTTCTGATAATAGGCAAAGCGCGCCTCACTGATACTTGCGCTGTCTGCAAACCGTTCCTGCCCGTCATACGCATGATGTCCGAACAGATACCGCTCCTTTTTCCCGACCAAACAGAAAGCTCCCGCCGTCAGGGCGGCAAGCCCCCAGGGCAGCGGAGCGCTGCTTGGACGAAGCATGGGGGAAGATAAGATCATGCCCGCAAACAATTCTGGCGCCTTCGCCGCCGCAGCCGCCGCAATGCCGCCGCCCATGGAATGCCCGTAGAGGTACAGCGGCAGCTGCGGAAACTCCTGTGCCGCCAGCCGACACACATAGAGCAGATCATCCACATACCTTATGTAGTCGTCCACAAACACGAGCGAGAGGTCTTCCCTGTCACTGCACAACCGATAGCTGCGCCCGTGCCCACAGTGCTCGTGCATAAAGACATGATAACCACCGCGCAGAAAATAGTAGATCGTCTCCCGATGCTTCTCGATCGTCTCCGTGTACCCGTGGGACATCACGACGATCCCCTGCGGCTCGTCCGCAAGCGCGCGCACGAGATAGATCTTTTTTCCTGCCTCGCGCTCCCGATACTGCGCCTCCATCCTTTTCTCCAGATAAGGCGCGGCGATTTCGTCCATCGCCTGCGCGTAGCCCTCCTCGGGCAATATCATGTCCTGTATTTGCTTTTTATCCATAATTTTCTCCATTTTTGCGACGGCACGCCATTACGTGATGCTGTCATTGATCTTGCGCTCATTATAGAAGATAAACACGATGCCGCCGAGCAGGCAAAAGAGCGTCGCTCTGAGCAATGTCCGCCACCACAGCCTGCGGCAGAATGCCGAACACTGCCATCGGCAAAGAAGCCGTCACCATCAGGATATAGCCCTGCACCTGAGCAGGGATCATCGTGTATTTCCCCAAAAATGCCGTGTAGAGATAAGAAAGCGCAAAGACGGCAAACGCCATGAGGATCAGCTTCTTTTTCCCCAATTTGGGCGCCAGTTTATTGATGGGAACGTAGAACACCAGCGAAAGCGCCGTCATACCCACGAAATAAATGGTCGTCATCGTCTCCGGAAGTTTTAGGAGGCTGGTGACAAAGAAAGGCAGCCCTGTCTGGAACATGGTAATGGCGATCCAATAGAGGATGTCCGAAGGCTGTGATACCGCCAATGACCGTAAAGATGCCGAACACCACCAGCCCCTGCGGGATGAACAGCGTCTGTCCCTGCGAGACAGCGACATCATCCGGCTGATAAAAGTAGACCAGCCAGTTGGAAATCAAGCCCGACAACAGCGCCCAGCCAAACTGCCCTGTCGCAAAGAGCCATATCTTTCCTGTTGATAGTGAAATGCGAACTTGATTTTCTTAATATAGGTTTTACTTTCCTTGATTTCTTCCTTTTTATACAGTTGTATCTCCGAAATCAAAGATTGCAACACACTTCTTTGCTCATCCATAGATAGTTTATCATAGATTCTGTCAAACTCCAAAAGCATTTGATAAATTTTCTTCTCGTTTAGCTGCTGTTCTTGAACTGCCTGTAAACGATTCAGACATTGCCAGTTAAAGCTGAGTTTTATCTACAACTCGCATTTTACCTGACCATTCCATCATCTGATAAGATAGAAAAGTTTATGAATCTGCACGGATATTCCATTAAAGGCAATATGACACGATTTGGCGGCATCAAGGATGGCAATATAACACGACCAGTCCTCCACAGGGATTTATGCCGTTGGATCGATGCTGGTATCGACTACAACCTAATCAATGAAATTTGCGGGTTAAAGCTAGAACAAAAAGAACTCAGGAAAAAATCGGCTTAATATATCTAAAAACCGTCATCGTTGCCATAGAGGAGTTCGCAAAAGACATAAGAGAATAGTTTCGCTCGACTTAATTAAATATTTCACTCACCTTAATATAATATAGATGACATCAAGAAATATATTGCAATTTTATGCACGATCTAAGATGGATGAGCAAATCATACTATGACCTCTACATCTATCTTTCCAATCGTATTCCACGTCATACATCAAAATGGCGGTGAACAGGCTTTTCTTCTCATTCACCGCCGTTTTATTACCTGTTTATAATATTCTAATATGATTTAATCCCTTTTGCTCGCAATATTATGTAAACCTTTCAAACTATTACAATGATTTCAGCAATAGCCCCCTGTAAATCTCTGTCGGGTAAATTGTGGCAATCGAACAACTTATATCCCTCTATCGGTCTCCCCCAATCATCGCAAAATGTTCCAGCGCCTCCTTAATATACTTCTCCTTTTCTTCCGTACACTGCTTTGCAACATATTTTTCATTTTTTGACGGGTTATAATTCTTCCGCATATCTAAACCGTATTTTTTCTTCACCTGTGCGATATAAGCCGTATGTACCTTTATCCCATGTTTCTCCATAACATAGTCTTTAATCTGCTGATAAGTAGCCGCTTTTTCTGATGCAGTAACATCCATTTCTTCCATGTCCAGTTTCACATCAATGTAATCGCCTGGTTTTAGTTGGGACAAAAGTACAACAGTCTCGACTGTATATAATTTTCCCATCCGGATGCTCCGGGTAAACATCAATTCTCTCAATAAAGAGCCGGTACATCTTCCGTCTCTCCTCACAGGACATATGCCCGTATAGCTTTTCCATGCGTTCCAGAAGCCCTGCAATCCTGTCCGCCGCCTGGATGCCCTGCTTTGCCGCAGAGAGCCTTTTCATCTTCCCTTCCATTTCGTCCTCTGCCTTCTCAATACGGTCATACACCCGGCCATTGCATTTCCTGTTACTGTTACAGCCATAATAGTAAAGAGTTTTGTAATATCCGCCATGATTATGGTTGATGCTCTTATTCTTCTTTGCGATCATCCCGCTGCCGCACTTCGGGCACTTGACCAGCCCTGACAAAAGACTGATCCGCTCCGGGTCTTCTGCTTTTTTGCTTCGCCCCTTATGCTTCTCCCTCTTCATCCTCACCAAATCCCACTGCTTTGGCGTGACAAGCGGCTCATGATTCCCGTCCACGGCAATCATGTCCTTTTTCTTCCGGTTCCCTGCTTTGTCATTTGTTCGGCGGTTATAAAGAATTTTTCCGCAATAGACCGGATTGTCCAAAATCGTCTTTACCATGTCAAAAGTGAATGGCCGCTGCTCATTTCTGACAGTTTTCTTATAACCATGCCCATTCAAGTAATTGACCACCGAATTGACCATCATACCATCCTGTCCATAAAGATTATATATCAGCTTTACAATCTCCGCTTCACCCGGCTCAATGACCAGCTTCTTATTGATGTTCCTATACCCGTATGGAATCGGACCGCCCGGCCATCCACCTTCGCCCAGCTTCTGCATCTTTCCCGAAAGAAACTGCACCGTGATATTTTCCTTCTCAATCTCCGCCACAGCCGACAGGATTGCCATGGTAAGCCGCCCTCCCTGCGTGGAACTGTCAATGGCATCCTCCACGCATACTAGGTCAACCCCGTAATCCGTGAGCAGCTGCATGGCTTTCAGCACATCCGCCGCATTCCTTCCGAACCTTGACAGCTTAAACACCAGGACAACAGAAATCCCGTCTTTCTCATTTACAACGTCATCCAGCATCTGCCGGAATGCAGGCCTGCCCTTGATGCTCTTACCGGATTTCCCCGCATCGCAGTATTCCCCGGCTATTTCCAGTTCCCTGTAAACCGCATACTCCCTCAGTTTTTCCGTCTGTGCCTCCAGGCTGTACCCCTCAATCTGAGCAGCCGTGGAAACCCTTGTGTAAAGATAACATTTCTTCTTCATTTTCGGTTGCTCACTCTCTGTTCGTCTATCTGTTACAAGAACTACTATATCGGAAAATTTTCCTTTTGTCAGCGCCCCAAAATAACTTTTTTATTTTTTCTGTATCTATCCAAAATCTCCAGTAAATGCAGAAAACGCATCACTTCTTCGCATACCGTGACATAGAAAATGTGCCGATTATCTCAAACATAACCGGCAGCATCCATCATTGTTCCCTATTTTCTTTTTCTTCTGACTCCCCGGATTCAATTTCCTCCAGAACCTCCCGCCCGTATTTTTCTATCATGCGGGCTAAAAATTCCGCACAGCGTTCCATTTTCTGCATCACATTTCGATCAGACAATTCAATATTCGGTTCTATGCTCTTTAACCCACTCATTCAGGTACCCCCGTCTTTCTTTCTGGAGGTCTATGTACCCTGAATACTGTTTTTCCGAAATTAGGGCAAAAAAATGAGGCTTCTGGCATGATAGTGGGT
>DETS01000063.1 GCA_002361735.1 Lachnospiraceae bacterium UBA3282
TGCATGCCTTTCTCTATCCCTTCCCGCATGCCGATTTTCCGTCCAAATCGTTCAGCCTTTTCGCGTTCCGCTTTAAAGGTTTCCCACAATTCACTAGCCATACTGCTTTCCTCCTTTACTCGACGCTCTACCTCGGGATTTGCCTCCAAGACCGTTGAAACCACAGAATCCGCATATTCCTGTTCTTCCTTGGTCACTATCCCACCATAGGACTCCATCAGTTCTATGGTCTCCCGCGGTTTAATATTTATTTTTAATGATGCGAGCCAAATATGCGCTTCAGGATTCAATTCCCTTGATACAATAATCTGCGTGTCAAAAAAGCCCGTCTTCTTTATATAATAAATGCCGGAATACGGATTTGTGACACGATATCCATTCTCCTCAAACCATTTCATAAGTTTGAGTGGTTTTGATGCCCGAACGAGAGATATTGTAATCTCCTCATATTTGATTGCATCCACCGTCATTCCACCCGCTTTATAAAGGCAGGCGTACGCCAGTGTCTTGAAATAGGTATCAATATTCATCTCATCTTCCGGAGACTTGTACTCCATGATGTTATGCCGTTTAAATATCTTTCCTATTTCATTGTCAATTCTTATATCGTCCGATTTTGTAACAACCAACAGGTCTATTTGAATCGGTTTTCGATTTAAGTTGTATTCATTTGCATATTGCAGATCACCTCGATTCTCTTTCAGTTCAAGCCGCACCGCCGAGCAAAATGCGGGGTGCCATTGGATTTTGGGATTTTTCATAGTTTTCCTCTCTTTCTCTGTTGTGTTTACGGGTTTCATAAAATAACAGGGAAAGAGAGTCCTCTTATCCCCGATTATTTCCTCATTCAGGGATAAGCCTTGACGCAAGATTCCTTATTTGATTGAAATATTTAGATGTGATATATAAATAACGATAGTTATTAAACTATCCTTATTTTGTCATTTTTTGTATCTCCTCCACCGCCTTCTCCAACTGGTTATCCACACCTCCGTCATAGTAGGCATCGGCATCAAATTCACAGACCACATCGGGCTCGATACCGACACCGTGGATATTGTTGCCATTGGGAGTATAGTAGGCACTGATGGTAAGCTTTAATGCCGTACCGTCCGTCAGCGGCAGAACCCTCTGCACGATGCCTTTACCGAAGGTGGTAGTGCCGACAAGCGTTCCTATCTTATAATCTTTGATCGCACCCGCAAGAATCTCCGAAGCGCTGGCCGAATTTCCATTGACAAGGACCACGAGCGGCATAGTAAGCTGCCGGCTGCCGTCGCAGTTATATTCTTCGCGCTCGCCATACTTATCTTCCGTGTAAACGATCAGCCCTTTGGGCAGAATCTGTCTGGCGATATCCACAACCACATTCAGGCTGCCGCCCGGGTTGCCGCGAAGATCGAGGATCAGTCCCTCGGCATGGGAACCTTTCACAACGGCAAGCGCCTCGGTGAACTGGTCGGTGGTCACATCATCAAACTCAGTGATCTGAATATAACCGATGTTATCTTTTAACAGCTCATACTTTACGGTAGGCGCTTCAATCTTACGGCGCTCCACGTCTATTTCCAGATAATCACTCTCTCCTTCTCTATATATGGTAAAGTGCACGGTAGTGCCTTCTTCTCCCTTTACGCGGGAGACGATCTCGGAAAGTTCCATACCCGCGGTACTCTCTCCGTCCACCAGATAAAGAAGGTCATTTTCGCGAAGCCCTGCCTTCTGTGCCGGGGTATTTTCAATAACACCCGATATTTTACCAAGCCCCGTCACCTGATCGATCATCAGATACGCCCCGATGCCATAGTAGATACCCTCGGTATCCTGCATCAGATCCTCCCATTCCTCCTCGGTGTAATAGACGGAATAGGGATCGCCCAACGCATCCACCATGCCATGATACATTCCCTCAGTCATTGCGTCCACATCAATGTCCGCATCCTGATAATAGTATTCTTCAATCACGTCTTCGATCGCGGAAAGCTTTTTTTCGGTCTCCTCACTCACGATGCTGTCCGCTCCGGTCGTGCTTTTCTTTCCCGCCGCATTCCTGTTATCCACAGCCTCGTAAAATTTTACGCCCACGAAAACAAAGCCGCCAACAAGAAGCGTCGCCGCAATGCCGAGCATCATTCCCAAAAGGATGCCGCCGCTCTTGTGGGGCGGCTGCGGGGGAATCGGCTGCCGGGGCTGTATGTTATTCATGTGGTAATAATTATTTTGGTCCATAACTCTATATCTCCTATTTTAGGTAGTTCCACGGGCTGACGTAATTTCCGTTCAGGCGCACGCTGAAATGCAGATGCGGTCCGGTGGAACGTCCGGTTGAGCCGACCGCCGCGATATTCTGTCCTTTGTAAACAGTCTGTCCCTTTGATACATAGAGGGCGGAACAGTGCATATAAATCGTGTAAAGGCCGCTGCCGTGGTTGATCATGATATAGTTGCCCATGCTGCTGCTGTAATCTGCCGCCACCACGTCGCCGTCGTACGCTGCCAAAATCGGGGTCCCCGAGGATGCCGCCATATCCAATCCGTTGTGGAACTTCTCCACGCCGAGGATCGGATGCATTCGGTTGCCGTACTCATCGGAAATGCGCTTATACCCCGGACAGGGCCACGCAAACAGACCGCCATTGTAGATACGTGCCTGGGCGTTCTCCGCCTCGAGTCTTGCCTTCTCCTCCGCCACCGCCTTTTCCAGCGCGGCGATCTCGGCATTCTCCTGTGCGATCATGTCTTCATATTCCTTGATGGCCGCCTCTTTATTGGCAATGTCTCCGCTGACGGAAACGATCTGCGCTTCCTTCTCCCCAATGAGGGTATTGACGTTCGTCTCCTCCTGCTCCACCGCAAGCTTCGCCTCGTCAAGGAGCTGCTTTTCCGTTTCCAGTTCCTCCTTGCAGAGCTCCACGTATTTTCTGGTCTCTACATACTCGTCAAGCTTTTCTCTGTCATAGCGGGAGAGCGCCTCAATATAATCGGCACGGTTCACGATACCGGAAATACTGTCCGCACCGAAAATCGTTTCCAAATAGAAGGAATCACTGCGCTCATACATGAACTGGATGCGCTTCTTCATGGCGGCATACTGTCTTTCCTGCCTCGCCTGTGCCTCGTCCAGATCCCGCATGGTCTCCTCGATCTCCCGCTCTTTATCAGTTATCATTGTATTATATTGCGTGATCTTATCCTGTATGTCGGCAAGCTGACCGTCCAACTGTCTGACATACGCCGTCAGGTCGTTCTTTGACTGCTCGAGCTCCTTTTTCAGCTTTTCCACATCGGTCAGACTGCTCTTTAAGCCGGAGACCTCCTCTTTTGCCTTCTCGATCTCCCGTTCTTTCTCGCGGATACTCTCGCTGGTGACCGCCTGCACGGTAAGAGAGGTCGTCCCACAGGAAAGAATCAGCGCAAAACATATAATAACACTCGCTATTCTTTTAATCTTTTTTTGAATATCTTTATTCAAACTGTTATACCCTTAAATGTCTTCTCACAGTCACCATACTGCCCAAAAAGCCGATTCCCACGCCCAAACCAAGCGATACGGGTATGAGCACATGAAAGACATCCGCCGCCGGCACAAAACTCAAGAGTTCCGAAAGCTGAGGGAAACGCTCCATCACGTAGGCCAAAACCACATTATAAATGGTATAAATGAAGCCGAGCGGAAGCGCCGCGCCGATGAGACCGATCATAATGCCCTCCACCACAAAAGGGGAGCGCACAAAAAAGTCTGTGGCACCGATGTATTTCATGATATTGATCTCCTCCCTGCGGACAGAGATACCGATCGCCACGGTGTTGCTGATCAGGAAGATGGACACCGCCAAAAGGATCGCGATGATGCCCGCCGAAACGTATGCAATCAAGGCGTTAACACCCGTCAGGGTAGTTGCCACCAACTCCGAGCGGTTTACCATGCGCACACCGTCTATCGATTCCAGATAAGTCACCAGCGCAGACTGCATGGACACATCGTTTAAGTAGACCTGATAGTTTGCGGAGTTTTCCAAAGGGTTCTCCGTAAAACCGTCGCCGTACTCACCCAGATACTCATCCTTAAAGCCTTCCCAGGCCTGTTCCGCCGAGATAAAGTCCATTTTCGCCACCTCGGGACGCTTGGCGATCATATCACCGATCTGCTGGATGCGGATATCTTCGATGCCCTCGTCAAAGAAGACCCAGACAGAGACGCCCTCCTCCGCGTTCTTTACGATATGCTGGAAATTTGCCACGATCGCATAGAAAATACCGAAAAGAAAAAGGCAGGCAGCGATGGTCGCGATAGATGCCAGCGAAAAGAGCTTGTTCCGAAAGATATTGCGGAATCCCTGCTTGAGCGTGTAGAAAAGTGTACTAATCCTCATCTATGTACCCTCCCTTTTCCTCGTCGCTGATAATAACGCCGCGTTTCAAGGTGACTACACGTTTCTGCATGGCGTTTACAATTTCACGGTTATGCGTCACCACAATGACGGTGGTGCCGTTCTCGTTGATCTGCTCCAATAGTTTCATGATCTCCCAGGAATTTTTGGGATCCAGGTTACCCGTAGGCTCGTCCGCCAAAAGGATGGTCGGCTGGTTCACCAGCGCGCGCGCCAGCGCCACTCTCTGCTGCTCGCCGCCCGAGAGCTGTCTGGGTTTTGCTTTATATTTGCCCGCCAGTCCCACGATCGCCAGGATGCTGGGAACATTTTTCTTGATCTCTTTATTCGACTTTTGGATGATGCGCTGGGCAAATGCCACGTTCTCGTAGACGTTCCTGTCCTTTAAAAGACGGAAATCCTGGAACACGATCCCCAGATTCCTTCTGAATTTAGGGATCTTTCTGTGTTTGATCTTGGAAAGGTCGTAGCCCATCACGTTAATGTAGCCGCTGGAGATCGTCAGCTCCCGCAGAAGGAGCTTAATCAGGGTGGATTTACCCGAACCGCTGTCGCCCACGATAAAGACGAACTCGCCTCTGCTGATATGGAGGTTTACGTCTTTTAAGGCAGGTGCCCCGGTAGAGTAAGCCTTGCTGACATTGGTCAGATTGATGATCTCATTCTCCACGGCGGGAGATCTTCTTCTTTTCTTTACTGCCACGTTACTGTTCTCCTACTTTTCTTCCGTTTTCTTATCCACATTGTCAGATAACTCATTGACTTTCTTTTTTGCTTCTTCTAAATCCTTGCATCCATCCAAAATCATGGAAATCATCTTTATAATCTTATCAAACTGTTTATCTGTCATAATTTCAACCATATCCTTTCCTCCATATATCAGAACTCAAATGATTCCATATACTTCATATATTTTACGACCATCAGCGCGATCTTAAACGTGATGGCGTCCTCGAACACCCGCAAATCGAGCCCCGTGCTCTTTTGCAGCTTATCCAGACGATAGACCAGCGTATTTCTGTGAATAAAGAGCTGCCTGGAGGTCTCGGAAACGTTCAGGGAGTTCTCGAAAAACTTATTGATGGTGATAAGGGTCTCCTCATCGAACTCGTCAGGGCTCTTGCCGTCAAAGATCTCCTTAATGAACATCTTGCACAGAGGGATCGGAAGCTGGTAGATCAGACGTCCGATGCCAAGCTCGCTGTAAGCAATGACGTCCCGCTCTCCGAAAAAGATCTTACCCACATCGAGCGCCATCTTCGCTTCCTTATAGGAGCTGCTCACACCCTTGATCTCATTGACCACCGTGCCGTAGGAAATGCGGACATTCTTAAAGCTCTCCTTGCGCAAAAATGCCGCCACCGCCGACGCGCAGCTCTCGATCGCCCGCGCACTGTCGTCCTCGGAGAGATCCTTCACCACAATGACGTTATTCTCATCCACCGCGGTGATAAAGTCCTTATTATTGATGCCAAAGTACGTGCGCACGCTCTCCAACGCGTTGCAGTCCTTTACATTATCTGTCTCAATGATGAGCGCCACGCGCCTGACATCCGTCTGGATGTGCAGCTTCTTTGCGCGGCTGTAAATGTCCACCAAAAGCAGGTTATCGAGCAGGAGATTTTTAATAAAATTATCCTTATCAAAGCGCTCCTTATAGGCGATGAGCAGGTTTTGGATCTGGAAGGTGACCATCTTGCCCACCATGTAGACATCCTCGCCTACGCCGCCTGCCACCAATATGTACTCAAGCTGCTGGTCATCGTAAATCTTAAAATACTGATACCCCTGAATCTCCTGTGAATCCGCCGGAGACTCGGCAAATTCCGCTGCCGCCCCACCGCAGCGCTCCATCTCGTCCGTCGTCTGCGCGGCAACCTTGCCGTCGACATCCATCACGCATAATTCCACTCTTGCGATCGCCTTTAATCCCTCGATCGTATTCTGCAAAATCTGATTTGATATCATACCCCACCTCATCTGTTTCGTAGTAACAATTCACAATGCCTTTCGACCCCCATTTTTACGAAAAGCAAAAGCTATGTCTTATTTTAATC
This sequence comes from Lachnospiraceae bacterium UBA3282, assembly GCA_002361735.1. GTDB lineage: Bacteria > Bacillota > Clostridia > Lachnospirales > Lachnospiraceae > UBA3282. The sequence goes on from DETS01000063.1 coordinate 6,449, forward strand.
TATAGTCACAAAAAAATCTACCTGTTTTCCTGAATTTTTTGTGTATTTTTTTGAAATTTTGGCGATTTCGGGAAATTTACGTTTTTAGACATTTTGTACAAGGGAAGAATCCGCGGATCCGGAAGCGGTAATTGAAGCCGCAGAGAATCTGTGCTATACTGTAGGTAGCGATAAACAATTCAAATGAAGAAGCTGACAAAGCTTCGGAATGGAGGTAATTATGGATATCGCAGGATTATCTATGGCCATGTCGTCCGCAAAGACGAATGACGCCTTCGGCGTAGCAATGCTCGCTAAGTCTCTGGATCAGGCGGAGACCACAGGCAGTCAGGTAGTCGGTATGATGGACGCAGCCGCAATGGAGCTGTCCGTGAATCCCCACATCGGAGGAAACTTCGATATGACAGTATAGGATAACACATGTTATTCTCACTTGCCAAAATTGGATCAGGCAGCGAATCCGGCATAACTGCCGGGAAATAACGACCATTTCGGAACCAAACCGTTCTGAAATGGTCGTTATTGATTTCTTTTGTATCATTTTGGATCACATCAAAAACAACTCAAGGCTCATGAAACCCAGACACAGCACGATCGCCACAATGAGCGGCACCGTGACCAGAGATTCCTGTGGCTGCGGGCTCAGATTCTCTCCCATTGGCGGCTGCGGTCCCTGTCCTGTCTTGTCCTCCTTGTGCCCGCCAAACAACGCCTGCACCGCCTTCTGTCTCCCCTCGTTTTTCGCGATCCAGGCAACACAGCAGATGGCAATGGGTGTCGTGACTGCCGCGATCAACAGATAAACCGCGATCCCTGCCTGCAGCTGCACACTCGTCATCTCCGCCGCTGTCTCGTTCACGCTTTCCATATATGCGCTTCCTCCAATGGCTTTCGCCAGATACATCAGCACCACTTCATAGGAATTAAAGAACATATGGCAGACCACAGACGCCCACAGGCTGCCCGCCGCTTCCACCAAAAAGGCCAAAAAGATACCAAGCGCAAAGGCATAGACCGCCTGATTAAAATTCATATGCATCAGGCCGAACATAAGCGCCGAAAGCAGGATCGGCCAAACCCCGCGGCTGCGCTGCAACGCATTGCCTCCGCCGGCTGCAGGCTGCGGCTGCAGACTCCCATCCTGATAGGCGTAACTCCCGTATATGATCCCACGAAAAACAAACTCCTCGCAAAAAGGCGCCAAAATGCCGATCATAAAAAGCATCACGGGAAAGGGAAGCCTCAGGACATCTCCCTGCATTGCCGCCACCGCATTATCCGTAAAAAACAGCGTCAGGGCATTTAACACCGTCACAAACGGCATGAGCAGGAAAGTGCTGAGCATAATCATCAGAATGCTGGAAATCTTGATGCGGCAAAACGCAGTCGGGCGCACGGGCTGCGCCGCGGCTGCAGAGCCGTTCGCTGCAGGCTGCTGCATGGGTGCAGAGTCGTTCGCTGCAGGCTGCTGTCCGGCAAACAGCAAAAACAGAATCGCCGGTACCATCAGGATTGCCTCCGCAAAAAGAAAATTCACGATGATATTGATTTGAAAAAAAGCCCCAAAAACAGACAAAAGCAGTGACGCTGCGATATGTGTCAGAATCATCGTCAAAAACAATTGGTTCGCTCTTTTACTCGTCATGTATCTTCCCTCAATCTATCCGTTTCCGCTGCCTCTTAAGTCTTGCGCTGCGGTTTTCATACGCGGCGTATCGCCTTTTCCGTGATGGTGATCTTCCCGGCTTTCAGCAGCCCTCCCACCGCGCGCTTGAACTCATTTTTACTCATTTGGGTCTCTCTGCGGATCACCTCGGGAGAAGCCTTGTCATTAAAAGGCAGCACCCCGTCGAAACTGTCTATGATCGCAAGCAGACGCTCGCCATCCTCCGCCATCTGCAGATAAGCCTTCTCCCGCAGGGAAAGATCCAGCTTCCCGTCCGGTTTCACCCCCGCGACGCGCGCTCTCACGGTATCTCCTACCCTGATCTCCCCGTAGATCTCCCGTTTGGGGATGAGACCCGAATACTGATCGTCCACCGCCACAAAAGCGCCGAAGTTATCACTGATCTCATAGACTGTTCCCGTCACATGGGCGTCTTTTAGATAACTGCTGTTATTTTTTAAGTAGGGGTAGACGTTCATGGTCGCGCAGAGTCTGTCCGACTTGTCGATATAGACAGCAACCAGCCACTCCTCGCCTACCGACACCCGTCCGGTCTGCTCCTTAAAAGGCAAAAACAGGTCTTTCTCCAGCCCCCAGTCCAGAAAGGCGCCGATCTTTCCGACCTCCGCCACCTTAAGCCTCCCCACCTCATGCAGGGTGAGCAGGGGACGGTTCGTGGTAGCGATCAACCTGTCCTTGGAATCGCGGTACACAAAGACCTCTATCTCGTCGCCGATCTCAACGCCCTCGGGCACCTGCTTCCCCGGCAGGAGCACCTTGTCCTGCGCGTCCGCCGCCTCACCCAGATAGACGCCGAAATCCACCCTTTTTATGATCTGTAACGTCTGTATCTCACCTAACTGTATCATTCCTGCACCTCCACAACGCTGTACGGCGTCCCGTCCGCCTGATTCAGGCAGACCGTATAGCGCCTCCCGCCTTCTTCCATTGCCACAACGGGATGGATCTCATCCCCCAGCACCGCCTGGCTCTTGTACTCCACACGCAGCTGCCTGACCGTAAACTCTCTCGGGATGTAGTCCAGCGCCATGCGGACATACTGACCGTTATTGACATGGTGGTTCGTGTCCAGGTGATGAGGCTTGACCGTAAATGCCTCCATCTCCTGTCCGCCTTCCGGCACCTCGATCTTTCTGGGTGCATAATCCATCGGATATTTCTCCTCGGGCACATATCCTGCAAGCATATCCTCGTTCGGCTTTGCGGGACACATTTTTTCCCTGTCCATCAGTGTCCAGATCGAATTTGCCCAAGCCAGCGCTTCCCCCTCCTTTGTCTGCATAAAGAAATTACGAAAGCCTATGAAGCCGCGGAATTCATAGGGCAGCGTACCGACTACAACCCACTCGCCGTATTTCGGATACCGCCCGATACAGATCTGCCACGCGGACAGAAGCCATATCTGCCCGATTCGATCCATATATTCAAGCCCCAGCCCGATATCCTCGGAGTGGAACGTGGAACAGTCCTGAAAATAGTCCAACAGGGATTGCAGACTCAGGCGTCCGTCCTCCCCTACCTCGCTGTAACGTATCCTGCTGTCAAATGTGTACATAAAATCTCTCTATACTTTCTTATTTATTT
>DETS01000053.1:0-266 GCA_002361735.1 Lachnospiraceae bacterium UBA3282
CTGGACAATTACGGTTATATCCTGTTGGCGGACAACCTTGACGAAGCGGTGGAAACGGCAAACGCCATCGCCTCGGAGCACTTGGAGATTCTGACGAAAGACCCCTATCAGGTGATGACAAGGATCAAAAACGCGGGGGCAATTTTCCTCGGGGAATACTCTTCCGAACCCTTGGGAGACTATTATGCAGGTCCCAATCACATTTTGCCCACAAACGGCACGGCGAAATTCTTCTCGCCTTTGAATGTGGATGATTTTATGAAAAA
>DETS01000053.1:538-775 GCA_002361735.1 Lachnospiraceae bacterium UBA3282
GAATGTGGATGATTTTATGAAAAAAACCAGCCTGATTTCTTATTCCAGGGAAGCGCTTGAAAAGGCGCATGAAGATATCGAGATTTTTGCCGAGAGAGAGGGGCTTACCGCACACGCAAACTCGATCAAAGTACGGTTTTCCAAATGCGAAAAGTAATTCTAAAGACGTCCCATCATAGGATGTGACGCCAAGAATTACTAAGTTTCGCATAAGAGAATGCCTAAAACACGGCATTC
>DETS01000053.1:1098-1351 GCA_002361735.1 Lachnospiraceae bacterium UBA3282
AACACGGCATTCTCCGCATAAAAGCAAAAGGAGAGTATCACATGGATAGAACGGCACACATCACCCGCAAGACGAAGGAAACGGACATCGACCTGACCCTGCACATCGACGGTGCGGGAAAGAGTGAAATCGAGACAGGCATCGGCTTCCTTGACCATATGCTGACAGGCTTTTCCAAACACGGTTTCTTTGACTTGACTCTTTCAGTCAATGGCGATTTGGAAGTGGACGGCCACCATACGGTGGAAGATAC
>DETS01000053.1:1632-17237 GCA_002361735.1 Lachnospiraceae bacterium UBA3282
CGGTGGAAGATACCGGCATCGCGTTGGGAACCGCCATCAAAGAGGCGCTTGGCGATAAAGCAGGCATCAAACGCTACGGCTCCTTTATCCTGCCCATGGACGACGCGCTGTGCCTGTGCGCGATTGATTTGTGCGGCAGACCGTATTTCGCGTTTGACTGTGATTTCTCCGTGGAACGGGTGGGAGAGTTGGATACAGAGCTGGTGCGGGAGTTTTTCTATGCGGTCAGCTACAGTGCCGGCATGAATCTTCACCTGAAGATGTTGAGCGGCGAAAATGCCCACCACATGATCGAGGCGATGTTTAAGGCGTTTGGCAAGGCACTGGACGAGGCGACAACCTTTGATCCGCGTGTTGAGGGCGTTCTCAGTACCAAGGGCGCCTTGTAGAAAGCAGACGCATAAAAGCACATTAGATAAAATGCGGCGGACGGACAGTTTCATATACGAAAAATGGAACTCTTAGATGGAACGCAAGAAAGGACAGACATTTGGGTATGGCATACAAAAAATTCATTCCCTGTATCTATCTCTATAAGGGAAACGCCGTGAAAAATTTCATGGACAGCACCATTTTAAATACAAATCCGGCGGCTCTGGCAAAATACTACAGCGATAACAACGCCGATGAACTCATCGTCTACGATATGTCCGAGGGCGATGCCGCTCATGAGGAAGCCCTCGATATCATCAAGGATATCTGCAGCGAAGCGGAGATTCCCGTGATCGGCGCAGGCAATGTAAAGCGTATGGAGGATGTCAAAAAGCTTCTCTATGCCGGCTGTAAAAAGGCAGCCTTAAATTATTCAAAACCGGGAAATATCGAGATTACCGAAGAAGTTTCTAAGAAATTCGGCAAAGATAAAATCGTAGCCTGTGTGACGGAGGTTTCCGCCATCACCGAAAACGAAACGTTGATCGGAGACTATGTGGACGAAATCATTCTGGTAAAGGAAACCTGCCTGAAAGAGGCAATCGCTGTTTCTCCTTTTCCGATGATTGCATCCGTGCCGGAGGTTTCTCTGGATAAGATCCTGGAGATTCTTGCAAACGATAATATTTGCGGCATTTCCGGTTATGCCATCAATGAGAACGCCAAAGAATTGCTTCCCATCAAGGAGTTGTGCAAAAATAACGATATCGCGGTCAATACTTTTGAATCCGCGCTTCCCTGGGAAGATTTTAAGTTAAATTCAGACGGCCATGTGACGGTGGTGGTGCAGGACTACAAGACGGACGAGGTGCTGATGGTGGCTTATATGAATGAAGAAGCCTACCGAATGACCCTGCAGACCGGCAAAATGACCTACTACAGCAGAAGCCGTGACGAACTGTGGGTCAAAGGCGAAACCAGCGGGCATTATCAGTACGTGAAGTCCCTGACCGCGGACTGCGATAAGGATACCATTCTGGCTAAGGTGTCGCAGGTGGGCGCTGCCTGCCACACTGGGGCACATTCCTGCTTCTTTAACAAGATCATGGAAAAGGAATATGAGGAGACCAATCCCTTAAAGGTCTTTGAGCAGGTTTTTGCCGTCATTCAAGACAGGAAGGTCCACCCGAAGGACGGTTCCTATACGAACTATCTTTTCGACAAGGGTATTGATAAAATCTTAAAAAAGCTTGGTGAGGAGGCAACGGAGATCGTCATTGCCGCCAAAAACCCCAACGCCAACGAAATTAAATACGAAATTTCAGACTTTTTGTATCATATGATGGTACTGATGGTGGAAAAAGACGTCACCTGGGAGGAGATCACGGCAGAACTAGCCAGACGTTAACATTATAATATGCTGTCAGTCAGGAACGCTGCCTTTCGGGGTGCGTTCTTTTTTTGTGCGATATCACATAAAATATAGGGACAAAATGAGATAAAGGAACCAAAAATGACCGAAAAGAAAGTAACGCCGGAAAAGCGGGTGGAACTGGCAAGATATATCAGAGAAGAAAATATGGGAAACCGCATGAAGCTGCGCCAAAGGGAACATATCCTCTACGGGCGCGACCTGACAATGCCCGTTGACGAGAGAGGGGGATTTTCGGATCAGGCTCTTACGGGCGGCGCGCAGGGGGAGGCTATCCCCGATGGAAGCTCCATTGGAAGCTTCAAATACCGCATGACGCTCGCCGTACTTTTGTTTGTCGGATTTTTACTCTGCGATACGGGAAAGGGCAGTATTTTATCCTACAGTACCAACGATGTGTATGAGATGATCCGTGCGGACAGCCTGCATCTGTACGACGGCGGAGAAAATGCCGTGATGGAGGAGCTTTCGGAGCTGTTCCAATAAACTGCGAGCCGTTTATACACGCTTTGGAAGGTCATGCGCTTTGACTTTATATGATAAGTCCGTTATACTTAGAATATCGACCTGAAATCAAAAAAGGCAGGTATTCTGTTTATGAGAAAAACGGCACTGCGTGATGATATTTTAATGCGGGTGGAAAAGCCCACCCGCTATATCGGAAATGAGGTAAATGCCATTGTAAAGGACAAGGCGGACATCGCCCTACGATTTGCCATGTGCTTTCCGGATGTCTATGAAATCGGTATGTCCCACCTCGGTATCCAGATTATATACAGTATGTTGAACGAATGGGAGGACGTGTGGTGCGAGCGCGTCTATTCGCCGTGGGCGGATCTCGATCGGATCATGCGTAAAGAGTCCATTCCCCTGTTTTGTCTGGAATCTCAGGAACCCGTAAAAAACATGGATTTTCTCGGTATCACCATCCAGTATGAAATGTGCTACACCAATATTTTGCAGGTGCTGGAACTCTCGCAGATTCCGCTGCTTGCAAAAGACCGCGGAGAAGATATGCCCCTTGTGATCGGCGGCGGACCCTGCACTTACAATCCGGAACCGATCGCGGATTTCTTCGATCTGTTCTACATCGGCGAGGGAGAAACGCAGTACCGCCCGTTGTTTGACTGGTATCTGGAAAATCAGAAAAACGGCGGCACGAGAGAGGATTTTCTGCACGGCGCCGCCAAGATCCCCGGCATCTATGTGCCGCAGCTTTATGAAGAAATTTATCATGAGGACGGCACCGTCGCGGGACGGCGGAAACAATACGAGGATATCCCCGATGTGATCACAAAAGAGATTGTGAAGGATGTGACGGAAGTTCATTATCCCCTAAAGCCCGTGGTTCCCTTTATCAAGGTAACGCAGGACAGGGTCGTGTTGGAGATCCAGCGTGGCTGTATCCGCGGCTGCCGTTTCTGCCAGGCGGGTCAAATCTATCGTCCCGTGCGGGAGCGGGATGCGGATAAATTAAAAGAATATGCGGTGGAAATGCTCAAAAATACGGGGCATGAAGAAATTTCCTTAAGCTCTTTAAGCTCCAGCGACTATTCCAAATTGGACGAGCTTCTTACTTTTTTGATAGAGGAATGCGGGAAAAAGCACGTCAATATTTCCCTGCCTTCTCTGCGCATTGACGCCTTTTCTCTGGATGTGATGAGCAAGGTGCAAGATGTGAAAAAAAGCAGCCTGACCTTTGCGCCGGAGGCAGGCAGCCAGCGGCTCCGTGATGTAATCAATAAAGGATTGACCGAAGAAGTCATTTTGAAGGGAGCATCCCTCGCCTTCGAGGGTGGCTGGACCAAGGTAAAACTCTATTTTATGCTGGGTCTGCCCACTGAGACGGAGGAAGACATTCTCGGCATCGGCGACCTTTCCAACAAAATTGCAGCCGCCTTTTTTGAGACAGTGCCAAAGGACAAGCGGGTGAACGGCAAGGTGCAGATCACAACCAGCACCTCCTTCTTTATTCCCAAACCCTTTACACCTTTCCAGTGGGCGCCCATGTGCACCAAGGAGGAATTTCTGGATAAAGCGCACCTGACGAAACAGGGCATCATGAGCCAGTTAAACCAAAAAAGCATCAAATATAACTGGCATGAGGCGGATGTGAGCGTCTTAGAGGGCGTGCTTGCCAGAGGAGACCGCAGGGTAGGCAGGGCAATCCTGAAAGCTTATCAAAAGGGCTGCATGTTCGATTCCTGGAGCGAATTTTTCCGCAACGACCTGTGGCTTCAAAGTTTCGAGGAATGCGGGCTGGACATCGGCTTTTATACCACCAGGCAGCGTATGGACAACGAGATCTTTCCCTGGGATTTCATTGACTGTGGTGTGACGAGGGAATTTTTGCTGCGGGAGTGGAAAAAGGCGCAGGAACAAACAGTAAGCCCTAACTGTAAAGTACAATGTCAGGGCTGCGGAGCGAACCGCTTCGGAGTTGGAGTCTGTTACGACAGGGCAAAAGCGTAGTTATGCTATTTTTGTACGATTGGGTATTGATTGACATGTGAATACATATGTATTATAATTGTATTCGCGGATGGAGGTGTCATTTTGGCAGAAAAGAAACTGGTGATTCATTCGCAGAAATATACAGGCGAATCAAAAGTGATATCTATGAGACTTCCCGTGGATATGCTGACGGAGATTGACCGTGTTGCCAAAGAAACGGGGCGGACACGCAATGAGATCATGCAGCTTTGTCTGGAATTTGCCTTGGAAAATATGACAATCGAGCAATAACGAAATTTGCACATTGGGAGTCAGGTATGAAGCAGAAATTAACCCAAAACGGGCTGGTCAGTATCATCAAATATGACGGGGACAATGATGCCCTTGTATGGAAGCATCCGATAGAAGATTTTAAACTCGGAACACAGCTGATCGTTCACGAAAGTCAGGAGGCGGTCTTTTTTAAGGACGGACGCGCTTTTGATGTTTTTGGCGCGGGACGCCATACGCTGGAAACGCAAAAGCTGCCGCTTCTGGATCAGTTTTTCCGGCTTCCGTCGGATGCGGATAAAACCTTTCATTCGGAAATCTATTATATTAATCTGGCGACACAGATGGGGATCAAATGGGGGACGGACTCCCGGATCCGTCTGTTAGACCCTGTCTCCGGTCTGCCTTTGGAAATCGGTGCATGCGGTGAATTCAATCTCCGTGTCTGCAATGGGAGGAAGCTTCTTCTGAAGGTGGTTGGCACTTCTTCCGGCTTTGGACCGGGCAGCCTGTTTGGGGAGGACGGCGCGAAAGGTTATTTTCGTTCCATTGTAATCACACAGGTCAAGACCGGTCTTGCTGAGACGATCAAACAAGAAAACATCCATATTTTGGAGATAGATTCTGAACTCTTAAAACTCTCTGCTCTTTTACAGGAAAAGATCAACGGCGCATTGGAGGCTTACGGTCTGGAGATCACCGACTTTTTCATCACCCGTATCCTCACGCCGGAAGAAGATCCCAATTACCGCCGCCTGAAAGAACAGTACGCAAAACAGTATCTGCTCGTCCGCGAGGAAGAAATCCGACGCAGAGAAGCGGAAGCGGCGGCAGAGCGCAAAGCCGTGGAAGCGCAAACGCAGGCCCGACTGAAGATCATCGAAGCCCAGGGCAATGCGGAGGCTCTGAAGCTGCATGCAGCGGCGGAAGCGGCCGAAATGCAGATGAAGGGTTATACCTATCAGCAGGAAACCGCCCGTCTGGTGGGTATGGAGGCCATGAAAAACGGGCTCGGCTCCGGAGATGGCGGCTCATCCCTGCTTGGTGATATCGCCGGTCTCGGCGTAGGCTTAGGCGCGATGGGCGGCGTTATGAATATGGCCAAAGACGCCCTCTCACCCTTAACGGAGCAGAGCATGCAGACGGGACAGTCGATGGCGAATATCCTCAAGGCATCCTGGGACTGCACCTGCGGACAGCTTGGCAATACCGGTAACTTCTGCAGCAACTGCGGCAAAAAAAGAGAGGATCAGAGAGATGAATAAGAAGTTATTAAAAGGATATGTTCTGCTTTTTCTTGTTTTGCTTCTCTATCTGACAATTACCGTTCCCATTCCAAAAACCGCTGTTTTTTGGATGGCGTGCGGTTTTTCTGCTCTGGCATTTCTGGCGCAGATTTATACCTTACATACCGTGATCGGACAGGAGATTGCGATGAAAGACAGGGCGCTTGATTTTCCGAAACTCAGAATCAGCGTTCTCTATCTCATCATCCAGTTTGCGGTAAGTCTGATCTTAATGAAAACAACGGCGCAGATTCCCGTATGGGCCGCCGCTGCGATAGAGGTGGGTATTTTATTGCTCGCCGTCACCGGATTTTATGCGGTAGAAGCGGCATGCGCGGAAGTGAAACGACAGAATGGGCAGAATCAGCAGAATATGGAAACTATGCAGCGCATAAAAGAACGGTTAAGCCGCCTGATTCTGCACTGCGAGCAGGAAGAAATCCAAAAAAGTTTACGGAAATTGGCTGACGAAATACAATTTGCGAACCCGACACCCACAGACTGTGCGCAGGAGATTGAAGAAGAAATGACGTCATTGCTTACAGAGATCGAAGCAGCCTCCCTTGCGGATGATGCGGATACGGTTCATGCTCTCTGTCATAATATGATGGGGCTTTTGAAAGAAAGAGACAGCATCTGTAAAAACAAATGATGAGGAGGGGCGGAAATGTCTGTTTTGACCTGTAAAATGTGCGGCGGCGATCTGGAATTAACGGAAGGTATGACCACTGCCAGATGTCCCTATTGCGGAACCACGCAGACAATCCCGCGTCTTGACAACGAGCAGCGTATTCGGCTTTATGAACGTGCGAACCATTTTCGACGCCGCAATGACTATGATATGGCCATGGGGCTCTATGAACAGATATTGCACGAAGATCCGACAGACAGCGAAGCTTACTGGTCCCTTGTTTTGTGCCGCTACGGAATCGAATATGTGGAAGATCCGGCAACGCACAGACGGATTCCCACAGTCAACCGCACGCAGTATACCTCCATTCTGGCGGATGAGGATTACAGGGCGGCCCTCCGCTATGCGGACGTCGAGCAGGCAGCGATTTACGAACAGGAGGCGGCGCAGATCGATGCCATCCGGAGGGGAATCCTGCAGGTTTCCAGGCAGGAACCGCCCTATGATATTTTTATCTGTTACAAGGAGACAGACGACAGAGGGCAACGTACAAGGGACAGTGTGCTTGCCGACGAAATCTATTATCAGCTGACAAAGGAAGGTTATCGGGTCTTTTTTGCAAGAATCACCTTACAAGGAAAACCGGGCGAAGCGTATGAGCCCTATATCTTTGCCGCGCTTCATTCCGCAAAGATCATGATCGTGGTTGGAACCGACCCGCAAAATATACAGTCCGTGTGGGTAAAAAACGAGTGGAGCCGGTATCTGGCGCTCATTCAAAAGGGAGAAGCGAAGGTTCTGATCCCGGCCTATCGGGACATGGATCCCTATGACCTGCCGAAAGAATTTTCCCACCTGCAGGCCCTCAATATGGCGCAGTTGGGATTTATGCAGGATCTGCTGCACGGAGTCAGAAAGATGATCGGTAATACGTATCAGCCAGCCGAACCGGTTAAGGAAAAGAAAACCGGATGGGAGCCTTACGGGTGGAAAAGAGGCGTGGCATGCGGGATTGCGCTTGTTGTGTTCATCACCTTATTGAATATAAATGGGCTTTATCAGCGCCTGAAAACGAATTGGGAAGAAAAAAATACACCCCCATTTGCCGATCTGTTTGAAAGTCAGGAGAATCAGGATACGTCACAGACAGATGATGCGCCTGTGTTTCAGGGTATTTTGGCGGAATTTCTTTCCCGCGTCTATCAGACTCCGGCAAATGAAGTTACCGAAAGTCAGCTTGCCAAAATACGACAGCTTACGATCGATCGCAATTTTGATCTCTGGCATATCGGCTACAGCTATGAAGCGCCCGGAACGCCTGCCTTTCCCGTTACGGCGGACGGAGACCTGTTTACATTCGGCTCTGAAGGGCTGACATGGGTTGATTTTTCTTCGGACAGCGAACTTACCCTGAACGGGCTTTCTCTGTTCACAGGATTACAGAAGCTGGATGTGTGCGATCGTCTTGCCCCTGAAAACGTAAAGGGTCTGCCGCTTGTAAGTGTCAGCGCCTACTTTGACAATCCGGCGCAGGCAGCGTCCATTCTGGAACATCCCGAGGCCCTGAAAGAACTGGGGTTCAATGCCGGCGCGGATGATCTGGAAGGAATCGATCAATTTGGGAATCTGGAGTACTTATTTCTGGATTACGCGGAACTCAAAGACATAGACGCTCTGGTCAATTTGCGGCATTTGAAACATCTGACTATTTTCGGCGATGAATTCCTGACAGATTTTGCCGTGATCGGAAAGCTCTCTGAACTGGAAACGCTGAGACTGGATGCCAATGGTCTGAAATCAATTGACTTCGTCAGTCAATTGCCGCATTTGAGTCAGTTGGAAATAACGGGCAGCCAAATACAGGCTCTCTATGGACTGGAAAACTGCACAGCGCTGGAAATGCTCTCTGTGACAAGCTGCATGGAATTAAAAAACCTCAGTATGATAGAATCACTGCCCGGTTTGCGGGAACTTGCCCTGGATGTGCCCTACAATTGTCCCGAACCGGATCTTGGCAGACTGACTTCGCTGCAGAAGCTGTCTCTGTTCCATGCTAAAGATTGTTCCTTTATCGAGAACCTGACGGGATTGACAGAACTTCACCTGGAAGGCTGCACGCTGCCGGAAACAATTGACGTCTCAAAACTGACCGCGCTGCAAACACTGTCCTTTACCCACCAGAGCTACTTCGGGAAACTTTCCGCAATCGAAAAACTGCCATCCCTTGAGCGGCTTGATTTGCAGGGTACTGTGACCTATGAAGATTTGTCGGGATTTTTTAATATGCCGAATCTGCGGGAGTTAAACCTAAATGACATCGAGTGCGAGATTGATTTTGATAGGATACCGCAAAATCCTTCTCTGGAAATTCTTCATATGAGTCATGTTACCTTGTATGAGAATGTAGAGATAGACAGCAGTGACGGTTTTTATGCGATTGGCTATGACGATGTCGCGTTGGGAGATCATCTGGATTTTTTCAGCCGGTTTCCGTCGCTGAAAGAACTGTACCTGCGTGAAAACGGATTGACCGACCTTTCCTTCGCGCAAAATCTGCCGACATTGGAGATCCTGGATATCTCCAACAATTACATTACAAAGCTTTCCCCTCTGACAGGACTTCCTTCCCTGAGAAAAGTAATCTGTGGGGATAATCCGTTGGAAAGCACGGAAGGGTTGGGGACGAACGTGATAATTGATAATCAGTCGCGGAGAAACGAAGACAGATTCTATTAACAGAAGTCAAAAAAAAGGATAAAAGAGCACGATGAAAATCCACATGGTATTTGAACCAACTTATCGGAAAATGACAAAAAATAATTGACTTTTATATATTTTACATATACTATGATTGTAGAAGTTTAATCTTCTGCAGAGGCGTTTGTCAGAAGTGCCTGTCTCAATAAAAACTGAAGAAATTGTGAGGGTTCGTCAGATGTACCTGTCTAAAAAAGCTGAAGATATTTATCAATAAGGGGAACGGTTAAGTTCCCTTTTTTATTTTAAGCCCTTGCAGGTAAAATAAGATAAAAATCAATGTATGAAACATAACGAAGACATATTTTATTGTGAAAGGAACCGGTCAATTACTTTGAATGAATTTACCCGCAATATTTCCATCAAAAACTTATTCTTTCATGATTATTTTTCAAATACCGCAATCAAACTTTCTTGGATGGAAAGTATACTTTTTGGTCTTATCATCGGACTATATTTTAGAAATGTCCTTTTGGGTTTTGGTATCGGTCTAGGTCTTATCATTCTTGAGTGTATACCAGTAATCAGCGTTGTCTATATATTGCTCTTTTCTCTTATGGAATCCGTACTTATATTCAGAATCACTACCGACAGCTTGCCAATAAACCAACGCGGCATGGCGGCTTTATTAGCATTTATCGTTCTTGTGGAAATGCACAGAACCACCGGAAAAATAAATTGTATCGCGCTTGGGCATGCTATGATTTTATTTGAGGAAATTATAATTGCAGGCTTATTATACACTTTGAACCATGAAGTGCCGCTGTCAGTTATTCTGATTTTAGCGGGCATTTATTTCTTGACATGTATTTCTTTTTGCAGAATCATCGCAATATTGCTGCTGACGATATCTTCCGTTAGACTCATATACTCTTATGGTCAGCAATTTTTAAGCAAACCTTATATTGCTCTGTTTATGGTCTTGCTTATATGTTATATCTGTACGGTATATCTCTGGGCATATCTTGGAAATGATTATTTGGGGTTATACCGTCAAAAACAATTCAAAAAATTGCTCGAAGAAAAAGAAAATGAAATTGCTGACATAAAAAGTCGAATGTATGAAAAATATCCTGTTCTGGCAGGTCAATATCAATATTATCAGACTTCTATTTGCAGCAGTCCTGAAGATAGACGGGAATTTGAGATGGATTGGAAACATTATCTAATTTACCTCGAATCCTCATCCCGTCAGATCACGTTTAATCAATTTTTTGAAAAACAAAAGCTATATCAGTTACGACGATATAAACAAAACCCTTATAGAATCAATCCGAAACATACTGCAAAACAAAGAAATAAAACGAATAGTTCAACTGTTACACAAGATGCTGCTCATATGGATACTGCTTATTTCACCGGGGTAAATGATATGAAATCTCTGAAAAAAAGATATCACGATTTATTGAAAATATATCATCCGGACAACCAAAATGGAGATTCAACTATTTCCCAACAGATTCAGAAAGAATATGAAGCCTTATGTAAGAAGTATCAGTCGTGATTAAAAAACTGCAGCGAGGTAACCTCATGAAAATCAGAATCAAATTCGCCAAATACGGCGCTATGAAATTTATCGGTCACCTGGACATGATGCGTTTCTTTCAGAAAGCCATCAGGCGTGCGGATATCGATATCAAATACTCGGAAGGATTCAGTCCCCACCAGATCATGTCCTTTGCTGCGCCTTTAGGCGTTGGCACAGAAAGCGTGGGAGAGTATTTTGATATGGAAGTCCTGTCCATGACGAGCGAAAACGGGATGAAAGACGCCTTAAATCGGGTCATGGTGGAAGGGGTAAAAGTCCTCTCTGCAACCGTCCTCCCCGACAAGGCAAAAAACGCTATGGCAAGCGTGGCGGCAGCTTCCTATCAGCTTCACATGAAAGAGGGCGGTTTCGGCATCCCCGATCTTGCCGCAGCGGCAGCATCCTTTTTTGCACAGGAAAAGATTCCTTACACGAAGGAAACGAAAAAAAGCGTCGTGGAAATGGACTTAAAGGAGGGGATTTATGAGATGCAGGCGGGTGAGACACAGGTGCTTACGGATATCATGTCGGCGGCTGCGGCGCTATTTGTCACCGATCCCACAGAAAGCCTTCTGACCGTCCCCTGCATCCGCATGACAGTGGACGCATCCAGCGGCGGCAACATCAAACCAACCGTGGTGTTTGAGAAATTCTGCGCCTTTGCCGGCTGCGAAATACCGCTTTCCGCGGTTCAGGTGACAAGGCTGGAGACTTATGCCAATCTGGCAAAAGAAGGGGAGAGCAGGCAGCTTGTGCCGCTTGCGGCAGTAAAATAGCCGTTTATTGGAAATAGGAAAACCATTAGGGAACTTTTATTGATCAATGAAATCAAAAAAGTTCCCTAAATTTAATAAAAGGTATTGACCTTCCCCCTTATGGAAGCCTTATCCTGTCGGTATCAGAGGGAAACGCATACGAAACGCCTCGCCCAAAAGGACAGGAGCTGGAGGACGAGAAAGGAGGTATTGTAACGCATGAAGATCAACGAAGTGGAACAACAGGTTGGCATCACAAAGAAGAATATCCGCTTCTATGAACAGCAGGGACTACTCAGTCCCAAACGAAATCTGGAAAACGGATATCGCGATTATTCTAAGGAAGATGTCACCGAACTGAAAAAAATCAAGATGCTTCGCAAACTGTCCCTTCCCATTGAGGAAATCAGACAGATTCAGAAAGGCGATTTGCTTCTTGCCGATGCCCTGCAAAGGCAGGCCATCCTCTTAGAGCGGGAAAAAGCAAGTCTGGAGGAGAGCACCCGCCTGTGCAGGCTCCTAAGCGAAGAAGTATGTCCGTATGCCGCCTTTTCCCCTGACCAATATTTAGAAAGGATGGTAGAAATGGAAGAAAGGGGAACCAGATTCAAAAATGTGTCAAACGACACCATCAGAAAAAAACGGGGATCGATCCTGGCAGCCATCATCTTTATTCTGCTTATGTTTGCCGTGATAAGCATGCTTATTTGGGCATACACACAGGATCCGATCCCGAATGCGCTGCTTTGCATGTTCCTGCTGATACCCGGCGCATTCATTTTGGCTGTGATCGTTGCGCTTGTGCAGCGCATCAAAGAATTAGAAGGGGGAGAAGAAGATGCTGCTCGTAAATACTGATTATATTTCCGGAAAAGAATTGGAAACGTTAGGAATCGTGAAAGGAAACATCGTACAGACAAAGAATTTCGGCAAAGACTTTATGGCCGGTGTCAAAACACTGGTAGGCGGTGAGGTGAAGGGTTATACCGAAATGCTCAATCAGGCAAGACAGATTGCCGTAAAGCGTATGGTGGACGAGGCGGAAGCGATGGGAGCCGATGCCATCATCAATATCCGCTACGCGTCGTCTTCCCTGATGCAGGGCGCCGCCGAGGTAATCGCCTATGGCACTGCGGTGAAATATGTGCTATAATTTCCACGAAAGCAATGAGCAGTGTGCAGACGAAAGATGAAAAAAATGGCAGCTTGCTGACTATTTTTTCAGATTACGGATGTATAGGGCGAATGCCCGTGAACGAGGAAAACCGAAGGTTTTTCGAGTATGCACTGCGGTTAAGCGAGTCTATAATCCTATGAATAACGGAAAAATCATCATTACAACCGTAAAGAAACACATCCTTGCCCTGCTCCATAAGGACAATCGCATCCTCTCCGCCCGGGTCATGAAAACAGACGATCATGTGGTCGGAAATATCTATGTGGGCAGAGTACAGAGTATCTCTGAAAATATCGGAGCCGCCTTCGTGGACATCGGAGGCGGCTGTCTCACATTTCTGCCGCTGGCGGAAGCAAAATCTGCCCATATCACAAACCGAAAAGCGGATGGGAAGCTCAAAGCAGGGGATGAACTTCTTGTCCGGATCGTGAAAGACGCCATGAAAACCAAACTTGCGGGAGTGAGCACAAAGCTTACCCTTACGGGAAGGTATGTTGTCGTGGGAGAGAAGACAAGCGGCACAGTACATATTTCCTCTAAACTTACTGACGAGGAAAGGGATCACTTCCGCAGTCTGGAACCGCTTAAACAGATTGCGGCAGACTACAGTCTGATCGTGCGCACCAATGCAGCCTCACTCATCGACGATGCGCCCCTGATCGCGGAGGCTGAGGAACTTTCCGAGACGCTCGCCCACATCTTACAGATTGCGGACAGCCGCACCTGTTACAGTTGTCTGCACCGCTCCCTGCCTGATTGGGCTGTCTTTGTGGAAAACGCCTACCGTGCAGAGTACGACGAGGTGGTCACGGATCTTGCGGATGTCTATCGGGATTTACAGGATATCTGCGGCAAAGCAGCTATTCCTATCCGTTTCTACGAAGATCCGCTTTTGCCCCTCTACAAACTTTACGCGTTAGAGGCACGGCTGCAGGAACTCATCGATAAAAAGGTCTGGCTGAAATCGGGCGGCTATCTGGTCATTGAACCGACAGAGGCGTTGGTCTCCATTGATGTGAACACCGGAAAATTCGAGACGGGAAAGGAGCCGGAGGAAACCTACCGCCGTATCAACAACGAAGCAGCGGAGGCAATTGCCTGGCAGCTCAGGGCAAGAAACCTCTCGGGCATCATTTTGGTGGATTTTATCAATCTGAAGAATCAAGAACACGAAACTGCCCTTCTGGACAAAATGCGGAAATTGCTAAAACAGGATCCCGTCCACACCAGAGTCGTTGACATGACAGCTCTCGGGCTGATGGAGATCACGCGAAAAAAGATCGATCCCGGTCTTGCACAGCAGCTTGCAAGATAACGTGAAATCCGTCATAATAAAGGATGAAAATGGCTGCATCAGAACACTTGCTGAAAGGAAACAAAAGAAATGCCGATGAAACTGCTTCACATGGAAAAGGTAAAGGATGGCAAATATTTAAAAAATTATGAGCTGACCTACTTAAACAAGGCCGGTCGGGAAAAGAAATATGAGATCGTCAGCCGCAGCGATATCCCTTCCCCAAAGGAAATCGGAGAACGGGTAAGCGGCGTCTCCATCGTTGCCTACCATGAGGATAAGATGCTCCTTTTGCGGGAATTTCGCATGGGGGTCAACCGTTTTGTCTACAATCTCTGCGCCGGGATGCTCAATGAAGGCGAATCCCTGGAAGAATGTATTCAGCGGGAGCTTTATGAGGAGACCGGGCTGGGCGTAAAAAAGATCCGCACGATCCTGCCGCCTTCTTTTGCGGCGGTGGCATTCTCCGACGTAAAGACGCAGATTGCCTTTGTGGAAGCGGAAGGCACTTTTGAGGATCATACCTCCGAAAATGAGCAGATCACCGCAGGCTTCTATACGAAAGAAGAAGTGCGGGAACTTCTGGAGACGGAAGAATTCAGCTCCCGCGCACAGATTGCGGCATATTTTTTTGCGGCAAATCCTTTTGGGGCAGACAGTAGTAAATGACCAAATAAGTCAACGGCGAACCGCCATATTTTAATGATATTTTTATAGAAAGGAAGCCTCTGTTTGAAATATGAAATCCCTGAAACATAATGTATTTTCTCTGATCGGTATCTGTCTGCTGGTTTTGGCAGATCAGTACACAAAACGCCTTGCCATTCTGCATCTGAAAGGAAAGCCTTCTTTTATCCTCCTGGATCGGATCCTGGAGTTTTCCTATCTGGAAAACACCGGCGCGGCCTTCAGTTCCTTTTCCGGCAGACAGACTTTCCTTATTATATTGACTGCTTTGGTCATCATCGTGCTTGCCTGGCGTTTTTTTACCCTTCCCGTCGGCGGAAGGTTCCTTTGGATACACATTTGCCTGCTCTTTATCATCAGCGGTGCCCTAGGCAACCTGATCGATCGCTTGGTCAATCGCTATGTCGTGGACTTCATCTATTTCGTACCTATCAATTTTCCTAAATTTAATGTGGCTGACATCTATATCACGGTGGGGGTGGCTGTCCTTGCCGCGCTCATGCTGTTTTACTACAGCGAAGAAGAGTGCGAAAAAGTGCTGTCATTTGACAATTCATTTAGAAAATAATAAAATATTTTTGGAATTTTTCAAGGTAATATCGAATAGATTTGGTGTTGACAAACTCCGGAAAGTCCGTTACAATATTTGAGTATGCCGCATAGTGAGGTCAAAGTATGCCCTTTCGGGTATCACCGAAGCTAGCGAGTAAATGGGTGAGAACCCATGAATAGGAGGTGTGCAGGTATGTACGCAATCATTGCAACCGGAGGAAAGCAGTACAAGGTATCCGAGGGCGACGAAATCCGTGTGGAAAAACTCGATGTCGAGGTTGGCTCTACGGTAACGTTTGACCAGGTAATTGCTGTCAGCGATAAGGAGCTTAAGGTTGCAGGCGATGTTTCCGGCGCTACCGTAACAGGAACCGTTACGGATCAGGGCAAGGGCAAGAAGGTCATCGTCT
>DETS01000053.1:17510-45997 GCA_002361735.1 Lachnospiraceae bacterium UBA3282
GGCAAGAAGGTCATCGTCTACAAGTATAAGAGAAAGACCGGCTACCACAAAAAAAACGGTCACAGACAGCCTTATACGCAGATTAAGATTGACAAGATCAAGGCGTAATGACAAAGGTTACCATTTTGAAAAATAAGTCGGGAGACTATCGGGAATTAATCTGTGAAGGTCACGCAGGCTATGCCAAACGCGGAGAGGATATCGTCTGTGCCGCTATATCGGTATTGGTGATCAATACGATCAATTCACTGGAGGAGCTCACAAAAGAGCCTGTTCGGGTAGAGACGGATGAGGCGGCCGGAAAGATTCGCTGTACCTTTACCGAACATCCTTTGCGGGAAACTTCCCAAGTCCTGATGGATTCCCTGACGCTGGGACTGCAGCAGATTCAGGCGCAGTACGGCAGTAAGCATTGCAAATTGACAGTTGAGGAGGTGTAATACCATGTTAAATATGAACCTTCAGTTTTTCGCACATAAAAAGGGTGTCGGTTCCACCAAGAACGGTCGTGATTCCGAGGCAAAGAGATTAGGTGCAAAGAGAGCTGACGGACAGTTCGTTAAAGCAGGAAACATTCTGTACAGACAGCGCGGTACAAAGATCCATCCAGGCATCAATGTCGGCAGAGGCGGAGATGACACGTTGTTTGCACTGGTAGATGGTGTGCTTCGTTTTGAGAGAAAAGGCAGAGACAAGAAGCAGGCTTCCGTTTATCCTGTAGAGCAGTAAGAAACGTAAGGCTTAAGCTCCGAACATCCTCATGTTTGGAGCTTTTTCTTTTGGGGGAACATCATGTTTGCAGATCGCGCAAGGATTTATGTAAAAAGCGGAAAAGGCGGAGACGGTCACGTTTCCTTTCGCCGTGAAAAATATGTGCCAAACGGCGGTCCCGACGGCGGAGACGGCGGAAAAGGCGGAGATGTCTACTTCGAGGTGGACGAAGGATTAAACACCCTTACCGATTTTCGTCACATTCGCAAATATAAGGCGGGAAACGGCGAGGAGGGCGGCAAGAAAAACTGTGCCGGAAAAGCGGGGGAAGACATTACCATCAAAGTACCGGAGGGCACGGTCATCCGGGAAGCCGAGAGCGGTAAAGTCATTACCGATATGTCCGGGGAAAACCGTCGTTTTCTCCTCTTAAAAGGCGGGCGTGGCGGCAGTGGCAACCAGCACTACGCCACCAGCACCATGCAGGCTCCCAAATACGCCCAGCCGGGGCAGCCCGCACAGGAACTGGAACTTTTGCTGGAATTGAAGGTAATCGCGGATGTAGGGCTCGTCGGCTTCCCCAATGTCGGAAAGTCAACCTTTTTGGCAAAAGTAACGAACGCAAGACCGAAGATTGCCAACTACCATTTTACCACCCTGAATCCGAATCTCGGCGTGGTGGACTTAGAGGACGCGAAAGGTTTTGTAATCGCGGATATCCCCGGTCTCATAGAAGGCGCGGCGCAGGGTGTCGGGCTTGGGCATGAATTTTTGCGCCACATTGAACGCACCCGGCTGATCGTTCACATTGTGGACGCCGCTTCCACAGAGGGGCGAGATCCCATTGAAGATATTCATGCCATCAATAAGGAGCTTGCCGCTTACGACGAGAAACTGGCAAGCCGTCCGCAGATCATTGCCGCCAATAAGATCGATATGATTTATGGTGGGGATGAGGATCCGGTTGAAAAAATCAGGGCAGCCTTTGCCCCGGAGGGGGTTCCTGTTTACGGTATTTCCGCGCTCAGCGGAAAAGGAGTAAGAGACCTTCTTTACGCTGTCAACAATCGTTTGGAGGAGCTGGGAGAGGAGCCGATCACATTTGAGCAGGAGTTTTTCCCGGAATTTCACTTTGATACAGAAAATGAGCCGTATACCGTGGAATACGATGCGAAGGCTGACGAGTATGTCGTAGAGGGACCCCGTATCGAAAAAATGCTTTCCTATACGAATTTAGAATCCGAAAAAGGTTTTAAATTCTTTCAGGATTTCTTAAAAAAACAGGGCATTTTAGCGCAGCTTGAGGCGCTCGGCATCGAGGAGGGCAGTACCGTAAGGATGTATGGACTGTCATTTAATTATTATAAGTAACAGATCGAACAAAGCTCGACTTTGAGAAGGAGATATGAATATATGGAAATAACAAGCAAACAGAGGGCTTATCTAAAAAGTTTGGCAAACAGCATCGATCCCATCTTTCAGGTGGGGAAATCCAGTCTGACGCCTGAATTTACTGCTTCTGTCAACGATGCTTTTAATACCAGAGAGCTTTTGAAAATTGCCGTCTTAAAAAACTGCGCGGACGACCCTAAGGAGCTTGCGCAAATGATTGCGGAGCGCACGCATTCCGCCGTAGTGCAGGTAATCGGCAAAAAAATCATCCTCTATAAGCCTGATCAAAAAGATCCCAAGATCGTCCTTCCCAAAGCCGGGGCGCGCAAGGAGGCTTAATGACGCGAATCGGTATTATGGGCGGCACTTTCAATCCCATTCACAACGGACATCTTGCAATCGCAAAGCAGGCGAGGGAACAGTTTGCACTGGAAAAGGTATTGTTTATGCCAAGCGGCATTCCCTATCTGAAAAACAGACAAGAAGTTTTGCCCGTAAATGTCCGCTGTGACATGACAGCGCTCGCCATCGAAGGTATTTCCTGTTTTGAGTTATCTACACTGGAAGCTGCAGATGCAGAACTTGGAAAAAACACTTATACCTTTGAAACCCTGCAAAAACTGCACAATAAAGACCCGGAAGCCGACTATTATTTTATTTTGGGAGCAGACAGTCTGTATGCAATCGAGAACTGGAAAAATCCTACGCTGATATTTGAACACTGTACGCTACTTGCGGCGGTGCGTGCGGAGGAAACATCTACCGACACACGATTGCAGCATTCAATGACGCATGCGGCGTCCGTGTCAACAGCAGGTGACGCCGCCTTTGCCTGCGCACAACATCGCCTGCGGCAACAGGTACAGCATTTGCGTGAAAAATACAACGCTTCCGTGGAACTTTTAGAATTTGAAGGCATGGATGTATCTTCCACACAGATTCGAGAGAAAGTACGGCACAGGGAATCGATCCGCGGGCTGGTGCCCGAGGCAGTGGAGAGGTATCTTATTAAAAATGAATGTTACCGATGATAAAGGGGGAAACTGATATGGGCAGCAAACAGATGGAAAAGACGGATCCCACCTACCTTCGCAAGGAAATGGAAGAAATTTTGTCCGCAAAACGCTACATCCATACACTTGGTGTTTCCTACACGGCATCCTGCCTTGCTATGGCGCACGGTGAGCCGATGGAGGATGCCATGGTAGCCGGGCTTTTACATGATTGCGCAAAAGCGATGCACGGTTCGGAATTGATGGCGATTTGTGAAAAGGGGCATCTTAGGATGAACACAGCGGAGAGGAGTAATCCCACTGCGCTCCTTCACGCCAAAGTTGGCGCTTATCTGGCGGAACACAAATACGGCGTGACAGACAACAATATCCTAAACGCTATCCGCTATCACACCACAGGTCGTCCGGATATGAGCAAGTTGGAAAAAATCATTTATATAGCGGATTATATCGAACCCGGCAGGAAGCAGCTCACAGGGCTCGAGATGATACGAAGGATCGCTTACCAGGATCTTGACTGGACAATGGAAAACATATTAGCAAACACGCTTGCCTATCTACGGACCACAGAGGGGCAGGTAGACGATATGACCGTCAAAACTTATGAATTTTACAGGCGGGAAACTTAAGGAAAGGGTATGGTTAAATAGCAGATGGATACAAAACAGACCGCATTGGTTGCCGTAAACGCACTGGAAGATAAAAAAGCAGAAGATATCCGCATTATCGATATCAGCGAGATATCGACAATCGCCGACTACTTCATCATCGCGCACGGCACAAATAAGAGCCAGATTCAGGCAATGGCAGACAATGTTTCGGAAATTCTCGGGAGAGCAGGTGTAACGATGCGCCAAATCGAGGGGTATCAGAATGCAAACTGGGTTCTGATGGACTTTCAGGACGTTATCATTCATATTTTTGATCAGGAAAACCGCCTGTTTTACGACTTGGAAAGGATCTGGCGGGACGGTGTTCCGATTGAAAAAAAGGTACTTTTCGAAACAGAGTAATCACAAAAACGGAGAGTGGAACAGACAAAGGGAAAGGCTTCGGAGTATCGCTTCCGAAGCCTTTTTGATCTGCTAAGCCCTGCCTGATTCCGCAGCGTTTCCGGTATACATATAAAAGGTAATGATATACAGCCCGGCAATACCTACCAGGGCATAAATGATTCTGGAGAACCATGACATGTTACCGAATACAAATGCCACAAGGTCAAAGCTGAAAAGTCCGATCAATCCCCAGTTGAGAGCACCGATGATGGCAATCGTCAGGGCAAGACAGTCTAACGCTTTGTTTCTCATGTTTTCTTCCCCCTTCATAAGACATCGATTTTTCTTCGCAAACGAGAACTACGATCTGTTTCACAATCATAATCGACGAAAAAATCCGTCCGACAATTACGATCACTAGCTAGTATGTACGTCAATTGAGATCCTATGCTGGAAAATTTTCGCCGCTTCACGAAAAGCCCTGCAAACCGATGGTTGCAGGGCTTTTCTTCCCCAAAAGATTCCATATTAAATATGTTTGTAAAGTCTGAATACGCCAAACACTTTACCAAGGATCTGGCAATCATTTACAATGATGGGATCCATGTCATCATTTTCCGGCTGCAGGCGTACATGTCCGTTTTCTTTATAAAAAGTCTTTACCGTGGCAGAATCATCGATCAGCGCCACCACGGTATCACCGTTATCCGCCGTCTGGCAGCATTTGACAAAAATCTGATCGCCGCTGTAGATCCCGACATTGATCATGGAATCACCTTTTACTTTCAGAACAAAAGACTCGCCGCTCGGCACCATATCCGCCGGAACGGGAAAGTAGCTCTCGATATTCTGCTCCGCAAGGATCGGTGCACCGGCCGCAACCTGTCCGATCACAGGCAAAGAAACCATCTCCGTGCGAACCATCTGGAAATTATCGTCACAAATCTCAATGGCGCGGGGTTTCGTGGGATCGCGCCTGATATAGCCGTTCTTTTCCAGTGTCTCTAAATGGGAATGAACGGAGGAAGTCGATTTTAAGTTGACCGCCTCACAGATTTCACGAACGGCGGGCGGATACCCTCTTTTTAAGATCTCATCTTTAATATAATCAAGAATCTGCTGCTGCTTTACGGTAATTTTTCCCTGTGCCATGTAAAATCCCTATCCTTTCTTGCATATCAACGGGTCAATACTATGGCTATAGTATAGCACAGGCTTTTACAAAAAGCAAACATATATTCAGAAAATTTGTTCGATTTTTTTCGTAAAAGGTATTGACATTCGAAAATGCGTTCGATATAATTCACTTATAAAGAACATCTGTTCGCAACATTTGTTCGTATTATTCAGATGGATTTGATGCGGATACCTGGCACATTAGAAGAACAATTTGTTGCCATTATGATGATACTAATGAAACCGAACCGAATTTTGATTGTATGGAGAGGAGTTGGAGCAGACATGACACAGAGAAGCAGAAGCACACAGGATTACAGAAGCGAAAGAAGGATCCGCAATAACCGCATACGCAGGAGACGGGAGATGAGAAAAAATTTCCTCTTATTCGTGATGACGCTCTGCCTAATCGTCACGACCTCCGTGGCAGTCGGGTCATTCCGCTCGAATGCAAAGGGAGATCCCGCGAAGGAAACTTATCGCTATTATAAGAGTATCACCGTATCCGATTGCGATACGCTCTGGTCGATCGCACAGACTTATATGGATGAGATGCATTACGATTCCATTCAGGATTATATCAGCGACGTTAAGCGCATCAATAACCTGAAAAATGACGCCATCTATGCGGACGCGCACCTGATCGTGCCGTATTATGCCGAGGCGGTCACAACGCCGTAAGATTGCTTCATGGTCAAAAAGCCTGGTTGATGTTATTTCGAACCGTGGACAGTAGACGCGGAGAAAATATTTGACGAAGCATTCCGCTAAAGTGTATGATAAAAAGGAAGTTTGTATGTTGATCTTTCTACCAACGGCAGGAATCACAATCGAAACTGCCGTTGGTTTTTCAATTCCGAGAGTAACAAAACAGGACAGAGGTTTGTATGAAAATCGACCGCATGATCGGCATCCTGTCGATTCTGTTGCAAAAAGAAAAAGTGACCGCTCCCTATCTGGCGGAAAAGTTTGAAGTTTCCCGCCGTACCATCAACCGCGACATCGAGGCGCTTTGTATGGCTGGGATTCCGCTGGTGACAGAGCCTGGGCGGGGCGGCGGTATCTCCATTATGGAAGGCTTTAGCATCGACCGTGCCCTGTTTACCTCCGCGGACATGCAGGCGATTCTGGCAGGACTGCGGGGACTTGACAGCGTCAGCGGCACAAACCGCTACCAACAGTTGATGGAAAAGCTGTCAACAGGAACCTCAAGCCTCTTAACGGCAGATACCCATATCCTGATCGATCTTTCTTCCTGGTATAAGTCCGCTTTGTCTCCGAAGATAGAACTCCTGCACGGAGCAATTCTTTCAGGGAATAAAGTTTCTTTCACTTATTTTTCTCCCAAAGGCGAATCCCTAAGAACTGTCGAACCTTACTATCTGGTCTTTCAGTGGGCAGGCTGGTATCTCTGGGGATGGTGCGATGAGAGAGAAGATTTCCGCCTGTTTAAGCTGCTGAGAATGACCGATTTATACGTGGGAGAATCCTTTGAAAAGCGTGCCGCAGCGCCGCCGGATCTCAGCGCAAACAGAGTTTTTCCGCCGACTTATCAGATAAAAGCCAAAATTCATCCATCATTCCAGTGGCGGCTGGTGGAAGAGTTTGGTGCGAAGTGCTTTACCGTACTGCCCGATGGAAACCTGCTTTTCTCTGCAGACTTTTCCGATCGAAACAATGCTGTCGGGTGGATCGCGTCTTTTGGCGGCGGTGCGGAGCTTTTGGAGCCTGTGGAACTGCGGGAGGAAGTTTTGCGGTTTGCGGAGGATATTCGCCGTAACTATCGTCCTGATTCTGAAACATGACATACAGATGTCGTGTTTATACTGATATGATGAAGTAATAAGGGAGGATATTACAATATGGCATTTGATTACAAAAAAGAATACAAAGAATTTTATCTGCCTAAAAACAAACCTGCGCTTATCACCATACCCGCCATGAACTTTATCGCGGTGCGCGGCAAGGGCAATCCGAACGAAGAAGGCGGTGCTTACAAACAGTCGATTGGTCTGCTTTACGGTATCGCCTTCACCATTAAGATGAATAAGATGGGAGACCACCGGATCGAGGGCTACTTTGACTTTGTCGTGCCGCCTTTGGAAGGCTTGTGGTGGCAGGAGGGTACTGTCGGTATTGACTATTCCAGAAAAGAAGATTTTGAGTGGATCTCCATGATTCGTCTGCCTGATTTCGTGACCAAAGCGGAATTTGCCTGGGCGCTAGCAGAAGCAACGGCAAAGAAACAGACAGATTTTTCACAGGTGGAATTTTTGACATATGAAGAAGGTCTTTGCGTACAGTGTATGCACATCGGTCCCTATGACGATGAACCCGCCACCATAGAGGCTATGGATCGATTTGCCGCAGAACAGGGCTATATTCCTGATCTGGAAGGCACACGCCGCCACCACGAGATCTACTTAAGCGACGTCAGAAAATGCAAGCCGGAAAATCTGAAAACGGTGATCCGGCATCCGGTCAAAAAATAAGCTTTTCGATATTTTCTTCGCATTCCTCTATCTGCACAGATAAGGACTTTAGGTTACATTTTCTTACCAAAAACTTTGCCGCTGTATTTGCGGAGTTGATAAAGTACCGCCAAATGCTTTTGATAGAAATAACGATCAACAGGATGCCAAACAGCAGAGAAAACCGATATAGAATATAACATCCTGCAGGCAACAGCGCGATACAGAGCAGCGCGCTTCTTTTGAGTTCGTGAAACCGCCGTTCTAATGTATCCAACCGCATTTGTTCCGCCTGCAGTTCGTAATCGCTATCGTAGCGCTGTTTCGTATTCTGTTGTTTCCCCTCATAACGATAGCCGGATTTTTGAGTAACAGGTCTTTCATCCTCCGGATCTTCCAGCACAACATTTTTGAGACCACCGGCGCCAAAGAACCGTATCGCCGCAACCACCAGCAAAAAAATCCCAATGTATATCGTATCTTTGTTTTTTCCGAAATCTTTTTCTACGATTACAAAGGAAGTGATCAGGCTTTCCATCCAAAAACCATCAATTGAAGCATGCCATGCCAGATTGATATCGATTGGCGATTCAATGATTTTACCCTCAAATAAAATGGCTTCGCCGTGTCCTTCTTCAAAAGCTTCTAATTGTTTGAGTAACGATTTACTGTATGCCATAATACAGATATAGGACTTTTTCCCGACGGGAATGGTATAGAAATCATAAGATTTTCCCAAAAGATTCAAATAACTCTGGCTCAGGCCGAAGAATTTATTATTGCCATACACATGCTTCCCGATATAGGTATCAATGTTACCGGTTACATAGGCTCCCTCCTTAATTTCGTATTCCTGCATCGTATTTAAATCGAGTGCATGATGGCATTGATAAGCCGCGTGGAGCCCTTTTCCGAAAAGAATCAGACCAACTATAAAAATGATAGCCGTCAAAATTTCTTTTTTCGTAATAAATACTCGATATTTCATCGTTTGCCCTTTCTTACTTATTCGCAGTGCAAGCTCGAAAAACCCTTGGTTTTCCTCGCTCACGGGCATTCGCCCTAAACACCCGCAATCTGAGAAAATTGCCAGCAAGCTGCCATTTTTTCATCTTTCGTCTGTACACTGCTCATTGCTTTCGTGGATATTATATCATAAATTCCCGATGCGTCTAAGAAAATCGTCTATCGGCAAAATATAATTCCTTATTTTTGCAAAAACATAGATATATTTTGCCGATAATGGTATAATAATACCGATAACACTGAGAGAGGTCGAAATGCCTATGAAATATATGAATGTCAAAGCAGCCGCTGAGAAATGGAGCCTATCCGAGAGAAGTGTAAGGAATTATTGTTCCGAAGGCAAAATCCCCGGTGCGATTTTAGAAGGTAAAACCTGAAAAATCCCGATGTTGGCGGTGAAACCTGCAAGAAAACGTCGGATAGGAAAAGTGTCAAACATAAGGTACAAATTGAGCTTACCTATTTTTGGACTGGAATACACGGATTGATGCAGAAGAAGCTCTGTTTATGGAATAGCAGTATTTCCAACTATGAAACAAATACACATTTATTTCATAGTTGTGCCTCGGAATGCACTTAATTCCAATAGAATCTCAAAACCACGCCAAATTTCCGATCAACCGTGGTGACTTTCCCAATCTTCCCGTTTGCATTCATAATAATATAGTTTTCTCCTTCGGTAGATACATTCAGGAACTTGCCGCCTTTGTTTATGTAGTCCTCGTTGCAGATATCTGAGATGATCTCGCAGATGTCGTCGCGGCTGTGTCCTTTCTTGATCTCAAACGCGTTATCGGCATCGCCGACATATTCGTCATCAACTACCACAAGATATTCCGCAACTCCGTCAAGTAACATTTGTTCAAAACCGGTCGGATTATGGATGTCATGATAATAACCGATGCCAAAGGAAATCAAACCGATGATCGTTCCCACGAAAAAAATGCCGATAAACCGCTGAAAATACGATTCTCGTTTCCATTTTTTCATTGTTGATCCATATCCAAAATAATGGCGAATCACATCAAAAATACTTGTATCCCTTACAAAAATGGGAAATATCGCACCTGCCGCTGAGAAAACGAAAAGAATGATGAAAAATATGATAATTGTTTTGATCATTTGCCTATCGCTCCTTTTTGGGTCGTAAAAGGCCTCTGCATCACCTCATAAAACACAGACAAATCACTAGTTTTCCCGCAGTTTTACAGCCTTCGCCGCCTTCCTGCGGTTCTGGTCCTTAATCGCCGCATAATGCTTCCTGGTCGTACCCACATCGGAGTGACCAAGCACATCCGCCACCAAATAAATATCCTCGGTTTCCTGATAAAGGCTGGTACCAAAGGTGGAACGCAGTTTATGCGGTGTGATCTTTTTCTGAGGCACAAAGGCTCTCGCATATTTGCTCACCAGATCCTCCACGGCGTGTACGCTGATGCGTTTCTTCTGCAAAGAGAAAAACAAGGCATTTTCTTCTCCCGGAAGTGCCTGCGGCGCAATTTGGGCACGGGGACCTTCTATGTAGTCCAAAAGCGCTTTCTCAACTTCCTCACCGAAGTACAAAACCGCTTCGTTGCCGCCTTTACGGATCACGCGGATGCTGTTTTCCCGAAAATTCACATCGTTTAAGTCCAGTCCCACGCATTCCGAGACACGGATGCCCGTTCCCAAAAACAGGGTCACTATGGCTATGTCCCGCACCTTTGTCTTCAAAAAGAAGTCCTTTTTCTTTCCGGAAAGGCTGTTTTCGTAGGTTTCCAAGCTATCTAAGAAAATTGCCACTTCATCGGGCTCCAAGTGGATGATCGCCTTCTCATGAAGCTTCGGCATATCCACCTGCATTGCCACATTGCGGGTAAGAAGCTCCTTTTTATAAAAATAGTCCAGAAAACTGCGCAGGGAGGACATTTTGCGGGCGATGCTGCTCGCACCGTTTTTCTGACCGGTCCCTTCCGTCACATAATACTTCAAATATTCCTGATACTCCTCAATATCGATTGCCGTCAGCCGGTCAATATCCGCCAGACTGATATCCCGCATCTCCTTTTCGGAAAGCGCCGGATTGCGTTCCATTAAAAACCGCAGAAATACCTGCAGGTCGTAAGCATAGGAAATACGCGTCTTTGCGCTGGTCTTTGCCTCCACCGCCCGAAAATAATCTTTTGCATACGGCGGCAGTTCCGCCAGCATATTCCTAAGCTGCAGCGTGTAGCCTGTGGCGATCTGTTCATGGTATGTATGATTCCTACCTGCCATTGTCTTTCCTCGTTTCTCTTTTCAATAGACATTCTTATTGCTTATCCCAGCCGTCTATCCCACTGCCGAGAATCGCCGTGAACATACGTTCTTTTACGCCCGGTGCTTCCAGATTGATCTGCTGCACCAGATTTTTCACAGTCTCCCTCTTGGTGTGCCCGTCCGCCGGACAGGGGCTTTTGACTACGGGAACGCTATTCTTTCGCACAAAACCGATTACATCGGCTTCGTTCATATAAATCAGAGGTCGTATAACGGTGATCTCCGTGCGATCAAGATATGTCACGGGGCGAAACGTGTGAAAACGTCCCTCGTAGATCAGGGACATCATCATCGTTTCCACCACGTCGTCCTTATGATGCGCATAGGCCACTTTATTGCAGCCTACGGCCTTCATGGCATCGTTTAGTGCCCCTTTTCGCATCTTTGCGCATAGGGAGCAGGGATTTGTTTCCTGCCTGTCCTCAAACACGATTTTTGCGATATCCGTTTTAATAATCTGATATTCCACTTCAAGCGATCGGCACAGCGCCTCGATCGCGGATAGATCGAGATTTCCAAAGCCTAAATCCACCGTCACCGCACATAACTCAAATGGAATGGGATAAAAACGCCTCAAAGCCTGCAGGGCATAGAGCAGGGTCAGGCTGTCTTTTCCACCGGAAATGCCCACTGCAATGCGGTCATGCCGCTCAATCATATGAAAATCGTCTACAGCCTTCCTCACAAGGCTCAATACCTGCTGTAATTTCATCGTATATACTTCTTTCCTGAATTTGCGCCCTATAATACTTTCGTGATAATTCCATTTTAGGGTATTGTTTCTCCCCTGTCAAATTGCTATAATTATCTGTAAGATATCGCATGAAAATCTGATTTCGTATCGAAAGGAAGATGTTTCATATGAAATTCAAATTTGATAAAAAATATTTATATTGGGGATTGACGGCATTTCTGGCGCTTGCCGGTGCGATCTTATTCTATTATCTCCTCTTCCACCGCGCGAATTTTATGGGCGGACTGAAAATGATCGTTACCATTGCCATGCCGATCATCGACGGCTTTGTACTTGCCTACCTCTTTACCCCAATCCTAAATAAGATTGAAAAAAGCGTGGTAAAACCGCTCTGTAAGAAAGCAGGCATTTCCACAAGCGGTAAGAACAGGGGGCGTATCCGTGCCGCCTGCATCTTTGCGACGCTCCTTGTTGTTCTTTTGATCCTCTATGAACTGTTTGCCCTCATCATTCCCGAGGTCATTCGCAGCATCCAGAGCATTATTTATATGTTTCCTGTCTATCTCAACAATCTCTCTGATTGGGCGCTTCTTTTGTTAAAAGACAATCCCGATCTGGAAGCAACTGTCAACAACTATTTTAATCAGTATTCTGCCAAATTAACAGAATATGCCAACAGCCATTTCCTCCCGCAGCTCAACGATATGCTCAAGGATGCGCTGAGCGTTGTCTCTACTACCGCCATCGGCGTGTTTAAGGCGCTCTGGAACCTTATCATCGGCTTCATTATCTCTATCTATCTGCTGGGGAGTAAGGAGAAATTTGCCGGTCAGGCAAAAAAAATCGTCTATGCGGTCTTTGACAGGCAGACCGGCAATGAAATGGTTACCAATTTCCGCTTTATCCACAGCACCTTCATCGGTTTTATCGGCGGCAAAATCGTGGATTCCATCATCATTGGAATCATCTGCTTTGTCTGCACCAGCATTATCGGCACTCCTTATGCCAGCCTGGTAAGCGTGATCGTGGGCTTAACCAATATCATCCCCTTCTTTGGTCCCTGGATCGGCGGCATTCCCAGCGCCCTTCTGGTGCTGATGGTGGATCCCAAACAGGCGCTCTATTTTGGTATTCTGGTCCTTTTGATTCAGCAGTTTGACGGCAACATCCTCGGTCCTAAGATCCTGGGCGATTCCACAGGGCTTTCCAGCTTCTGGGTTATCTTTGCGATTACGGTATTCGGCGGTCTTTTCGGCGTCCTTGGCATGGTAGTGGGCGTACCGATCTTTGCGGTATTCTATGCCGGCGTCAAAGCCATGGTAAACCGTTCGCTGCAAAAAAAGAATCTGCCGACAGATCTTTCTCCCTACATGACGGTAGGTCAAATCGAGGAATCCATGACCTTTACCGAATATGTGCCGCCTGTGAAGAAAAAGAACAGGAACAGACCGCAGACAACAGCTTCCTATAAAAACAGAGAAAGCAACCGCGAAAATGCCTCTGATCCTGCTAATACCAATGCCTCGACAGATAAAAAAGAATAAGCCGATTCGTCTTCGCTTAGCAGCTATGACATTGACGATTTTGATCTATAAAAAATGGTGCGCTATATCGCAGTTTTTAGCTGCTTTCCAGCGCACCTTGCATTTTACAGTTGAATTGATTGACGCGAATTTTCCTTTGTCAGCGGTTCTCGAAGTCCTCCACAAACTGCGTGATCAGCTTTGCAGTCCCGTCAATGCCAAGCACACTGCTGTTAATGGAGATATCGTAGCTGTCAGACCGCCCCCATTTTTTAGAGGAATAGTAATTGTAATAACTCTGACGCTGCTTATCCTTCTTATTCATCATGTCAAGCGCCTTCTGCTCCGAGGTAACGTCCTCAAAACGCTCCATGATCCGTTTCACCTTACAAGCCTGATCGCCGTGAATGAAGATGTGCAGGCAATTTGGGTAATCGTGCAGCGCATAGTCCGCACAGCGGCCGACGATCACACAGGGTCCCTCGTTTGCAATCTTTTTGATGGTGTCAAACTGTGCCAGAAAAACTTTGTGGCTGATGGGCATATCCACAAACGAAGACGAGTTGTAGCCAAATGAATAGGTGTCCATCACCAGATTGTAAAGGAAAGAGTTCGTCGGTCTCTCGTCATGATTCTGAATCATCTCCTCACAGAAACCGCTCTCCTTCGCTGCTCTTGTCAACAAATCCTTATCGTAAAAGGGAATCCCAAAATGCTCCGCGACCTTCTTTCCGATCTCCCGACCGCCGGAACCAAACTGACGTCCGATCGTAATGATGGTATTCATAAAACCAACCCCTTTCTGTCAAATAGTTTTAGCTATTCTCATTATATATAATATGCACAAATTATGCAAGTGAAAATACAGATTTACTGTGATATATGCGCAAAGAAAAAGAGCCATGCAAATTTTGCACGGCTCTTTCCGTATGATTCTTACTGTCTGATTTATACTTTACTTTACCAAGCTTTATGCGTTCGCTTTCTTCTTTCCCGTCAGAATCTGGATACCCTCGATGACAAGGATGATTGCCAGAACAATCAGAAGCACTGCCAGCACCGCCTGTGCGTAAGGACCCCAATCCGCGCCGCCTGCCGTGATCATACCGATCTGATTCTTAACGGTCACACACAGGGAGCAGATGGTCACTACGATCATGAATGCCATCGGAATCAGGAACATCTTGTTGTTCTTACCTGCATTCTTTAACCAGGTAGCAACAGCCAGAAGACCGATACCCGCAAGGAGCTGGTTCGCAGCACCGAACAGACCCCAGATCTTGGAGTAGCCCGTCATACCGAGCGCAATACCGAGAATCACAGTGATGATGGTCGCCACATAAGGATTTACCAGCGTCTTCTTCCAACCTTCCTTGATATCATCCACGGTCTGACCGGGCTCAAGGAAGAACTCCTGGAACATGAAGCGAGCCAAACGGGTCGCCGTATCCAGAGAAGTTAAGCAGAATGCCGAGTAGGTAAGCACTAACAGCGTGTTCAGTACTGCCACGACACCCTCGGAAGCAATGCCCGCATACATCTGAGAAATACCGCCGGCAAAGATTGCCGTTGCGCCTGCCGTGATGCCGTTCTTATAGGCGAAGTTGATCGCGCAGACCGTGATCACTGCCAGCACACACTCAAGGAGCATACCGCCGTATGCGATAGGCTTTGCATCTGTTTCCTTATCCAACTGCTTAGAGGTGGTTCCTGAGGATACCAGTGAATGGAAACCGGAGATAGCACCGCAGGCAACCGTGGTAAAGAGCACCGGGAACAGGAATTGTGTACCGTTGCCATTGTCCACGGCAAAGCCGTTGAAGGCTGCAAGACCGTCAGCGCCGCCCATGCCCGCATGGGAAACGATAACACCTACCAGAGCAACCGCCAGCATCGCGTAAAGCAGGAAAGAACTTAAATAGTCACGAGGCTGCAAAAGAATCCACACCGGCGTCACCGATGCCACCGCAATATAGATACCCACAATGATCATCCAGGTTTTTGTGGTCAGGTAAATCGGGTGGAAATTCATACCGATCGCCATACAAAGCGCAATTGCAACCACACCAAGGATGGTGGAAACTGCCATGGATGCGTTGCGACGATATACCATGAAACCGAACACGATAGCAATCAAGATAAACAGCAGGGATACCATAGCGACAGACGCATTTGTCGCTGAAGCTGCCTTATCGATCGCACCGGCATCGTCCACCACTGCACCGAAGGTACTTGCCACGATGGAAGCAAAAGCAGCAACTACCAAAAGCAGCGTCAGATAAGCGAATGTCGTAAACAACAGTTTCGATTTCTTACCCATATTGGTGGAAATAATCTCACCAATGGACTGCCCTTTGTGGCGGATAGATGCGAACAGTGCACCGAAATCGTGAACGCCGCCGAAGAAGATACCGCCGACCAGGATCCAGAGGACAACGGGAACCCAACCGAACATTGCCGCACCGATCGGACCGGTAATCGGACCTGCTCCCGCGATGGACGAGAAGTGATGTCCCATCAGCACAGGCGCTTTTGCCGGCACATAGTCCACACCGTCTTCCATCTCATGAGCAGGGGTAGGCTGCTTGCTGTCGCCGACACCCCATTGCTTGCACAGCCACCCGCCGTAGAATATGTAGCCTAAAACGAGCACTGCGATACAGATGATTAACAGTAACAATGAATTCATACGAATACTCCCTCCTTCTCATTTTTTGGAAAATATAACTTTTTTCAAAATTTTCGCCGTCGTACGTCCGGCACGGTTACTTACGATGCGGTCACTATCCCCGATGACCGCCGCTGCGTGAAAATCCATCCAGCCGTGTAGCGAAAAATGAAAACTTTTGTATATGTGACACTTTTTTAAGGCTTTTGCCGCCGCTTCATCGCAGGTGTCACAGACGATGATGGGGGTAATGTAGGAATACATATGTCCCGGACCAATGTGCAGGCGGTCCATGCCATCCTCATATGCCGTCTTCCTGCATTGCTCAAACAATTCCAAAGTCAGGTGCGGCACATCAAATAAATAGATAAATTCCTCACTGTCCGCTGCCCATAGCGATACCTTTTTGGAGACCATATACTTCTCGGCATGCTCATAATATTCACAAAGAGCCCGCAAAGGCTCTCTGGAAGTCTCATAATCCGTGATGTCGTAATAAGCCTGATAGCTTCTCAATAAAATATCTATGATTTCTTTTCTTGAATCCTTCATATTCCCTCAGAATTATACAAAATATCATACATACTGTATATAGTATCACCTTATCGCACGATTTACAAGATATTTCTTTTTACCTGCCTGATCCGACCTGATCCGATTTTCAAAACTATGAATCCTGTGTTCTTTTACTGTAGAATCTGAAGCAATCTCGTAAAATAGGGCGGCAAAGGCGCTTCTACTTCCACATATACTCCGTTTCTTGGATGTAAAAATCCAAGCTTATGCGCGTGCAGCGTCTGCCCTTCCAGATGAAACGGCGTCTTTCTTGCGCCATAGACTTCATCTCCAAGCAACGGATGTCCGATAGAAGTCATATGTACCCTGATCTGATGGGTACGACCGGTCTCCAGTCGGCATTCGATGTAAGTATACTCCCTGAATCGCTGTAATACCTGATAATGGGTGACAGCCGCCTTCCCATTCTTTTCATTGACTGCCATCCGCTTCCTGTCGCGTTCATCCCTGCCGATGGGCGCCTCTACCGTGCCCTCCTCCGCCTCCAAAACGCCATGGACAATCGCTCTATAGGTACGGTTTAAGGAATGCTCCTTGAGCTGGGCGGCAATTGCCCTGTGCGCCGTGTCATTCTTGCAAACGATCAGAGAGCCTGTCGTGTCCCTGTCAATGCGGTGAACAATGCCGGGCCGCAATACCCCGTTGATCCCCGAAAGCTGCCCTTTGCAATGCCAGAGCACCGCATTGACCAGTGTACCGCTTAAGTGCCCGGGCGCAGGATGCACCACCATGCCTTTGGGTTTATCGATCACCAGCACGTCTTCATCTTCATAAAGGATGGTAAGCGGAATATCTTCCGCCTCAACCTCGGGTTCTGCCGCCTCCGGAATCAAAAAAGAGACCTCGTCGTCTACCCGCAGCCGATAGCCGGCTTTGGCGGGCTTTTCATTGACGGACACCTGCCCGTCTTTGATGCACTTTTGAATATAGGAGCGGGAAAGACCGGATACCGCTGCTGTCAGCCAGATATCAAGCCGCTCCTCGTCCTCCCCCACCCCGATCTGATAGCTGAATTGTTCCATCTGTATCCCCTATTTTAATTCCCGATACCGCTTCTGCTTAAAGCTGATAAAGTATAGATCCGACTCCTTATAGACGAACAGAAGCAAAAAAAGCAGCACAAAGGCGGAAACTGTCGCATAGATATCCGCCACGTTAAAAATCGGGAAATTGAGGCGTACGAAATAAATAAAATCCACGACATAGTTGTAGCGTACGCGATCGATCATATTGCCGATACAGCCGGCTACGATCAGACTGAGCAGGAAATGCAGTATCGTATACTTTTTCTGATCAGGTACCTTTAAGAGCACATAGGCAGCCACGCTGATGATCACGGTTGCCACAAAAATAAAAAACACCTTCTGGTTCGGAAGCATGCCAAAGGCGGCGCCCTGATTTTCCAGATAATTCAGTTCTAAAATACCATTGATCAGGTTATAGGCCGGCTTATCCTTTAAGAAGATCACCGCATGTCTCTTGGTATATTGATCAAAAAAAATCAATGCTGCAATCATAAATAGATCAAGCAGCAAGAACAGCTTTTTCTTCAAGCTCATTGTTTCGCATCCTCATCAGAAAACAGAATCTCCTGCACCGCGGCAAGGATTTCCTCATCAGTCACACTCCTGTCGATCACGGCTTTGCCCACTTTTTTTAGAAGCACAAATTTGATCTGCCCGGCATCCATCTTTTTGTCCGACTTGGTCAATGAAAGGATTTCCTGCGGATCGATATCTTCCACGCTGATCGGCAGATTGAACGGTACGAACATATCCCGCACCTCGTAATACTCCTCCATGGAAAGATTCCCGCGCTTCCAGGAAATAAATGCGGCTGCTACCATGCCAAGGGAAATACATTCCCCGTGCATCAGTGAAAAGTGCTTCGCCTTCTCGATAGCATGCCCGATGGTGTGCCCAAAGTTTAAGAGCGCCCGGTCTCCTTTTTCGGTGGGATCCTTCTCTACCACCAGCTTTTTAATCCCGCAGCTTCGCTCTACCATCTCCAGAAGCGTATTTATGTCCCGGTCATGAATCTCATACATATGATTGAGAAGCCACTCATAATACAGGGCATCCTTGATCAGACCGTGCTTCATCACCTCGGCAAAGCCCGCATAAAATTGTCTGTCATCCAATTTTTTCAGCGTCTCAACGTTCATATAAACCAGCTTCGGCATGTAAAACGCGCCCACCATGTTCTTATAGCCGTCAAAATCAACGCCCGTCTTGCCACCGATGCTGCTGTCCGACTGCGCGATCAAAGTGGTGGGAATCTGTACAAAATCCACGCCCCGCAGGTAAGTCGCTGCCGCAAAACCCGTGATATCACCCACCACACCGCCGCCGAGAGCGATCAGCATATCTTTGCGGTCAAATTTCTCCTCGATCAGATGCTTGTAGATTTCCCGCACCGTATCCAGAGTTTTGTTCTCCTCTCCCGCAGGAAAAGCATGCACGATCAACTTTTTACAGTGTTCCGCAAGTATGGATGACACAGCATCTGCAAAAAGGCGTTCCGTGTTGGTATCGCATATGATAGCAAGTCTCCGCTCCTCGATGCCAAAAGCGGCAAGCTCATCTGCCAGAAGCGAGAAATCTTCTGTGAATACAATGTCATAACAGGGTTTTTTCTCATAGTTGATTGTCATTCGATTCGCCATTTGTTTCCTCCTCAAGAAAAATCGAGTGCGTTAGGCACCCGATTCTTTTCCTTTTTCTGAAGCAAGCGTGGTCTCTTTAGAAACCATTGTCAAACGGTACATCAAAAGATCCCGACAGGCTATTCTGAAAATCTCCCGAAATATCCACGCTGGCCGGCGTGATAATAAAGATATAATGCGAAATCTTCTGCAGATTACCCGAAATCGCAAAGCAGGAACCGGAAGTGAAATCAATGATTCGCTGCGCGATGTCCACATCAAGCCCTTCCAGATTCAAAACCACCGTCCTGTTTGCCAAAAGTGTCTCCGTGATTTCTCTTGCGTCTTCTACCGTAGTGGGTTTGATTACGCAGACTTCCATACCGCCCATCTTTTTCGTCTGACGAAGCGGCGTCACCTTAGGGGTCAGTTTCCTGACCTTGTCATCCTCCGTAACGTCATTCTCCTTTGCCACCGGCTTTCTGGCAGGCATCGGTTCTTCATCATAGAAATCGTCATCATAGTATCCGTCGTCTTCTTCCTCACTCAGTTTCATGGCGCTGATAAACTTGTCCATAACACCCATTTGTCATATCCTCCATCTGAATCTACTTGACTTTTCTGTTACGTATAAGCAGACTCGAAATGCTTCGCATTTCTCATTCGCGTTGCTCGTCATAAGCCCCGCGAACCATTCGCTCATGCAAGCATGGCGTATGTTCCGCGTGTCTTCTGACTCTGCTTATACGCGCACTTTATGTATACTAAATACTCCCGTAATTTCTCTCTCCAAAGATGCCCGTTCCGACTCTGATGTAGGTCGCGCCCTCTAAAATCGCGACTTCGTAGTCCCCGGTCATTCCCATAGAAAGTTCCTCCATAAAAACATTATCAATGTTTTTATGTATTATGTCAACATAAATTTTTTTTAATTTTTCAAAATATGGTCTATTTTCTTCCGCATCCTCTACATATGGTGCTATCGTCATCAGCCCTTTTACCCGAATATGCGGCATTTTTGCCACTTCTCTCACCAATTCCAAAACATCTTCAGACGTTACGCCAAATTTGCTCTCCTCCTCTGCCACATTGACTTCTATCAGGATATTTACCGTCTTTTTATGCTTCGCGGCTTCCTTCTCGATTTCCTGCGCCAGCCGCAGAGAATCCACGCTGTGGATCAGATAAACCTTATCTACGATATATTTTACCTTATTGCGCTGGAGATGCCCGATCATGTGCCAGCGGATATCTTTTGGCAAAACTTCGTATTTCTCCACCAGCTCCTGCACCTTATTCTCCCCAAAATCTCGGCAGCCGCAGGCGTACGCCTCCTCTAACGCAGACACCGGCTTCGTCTTACTCACCGCGATCAGACGCACATCCTCCGCCGCCCGCCCGCTTTTCTCACAGGCTTCCGCCATGCGCCTCCGTACATTCTCTAAATTTTTCTTGATCTCTGACATTTCATACTCCTCACACCACTATTGACCAATATAGTTAACAGCGAAACTCATCACAATGTAACTCGAATTGTGCAAATGGCATAACCATAAGCAGACCCTAGCGAACCGTCGGTACTTAGATGCCGTATTTTGGCATCTTATGTACCGCTACGGTTCGGTCGGAGCGAAAGCGCGTCTGTGTTGGTTATGCTATTTGTGCAATTCTCAGTAACTATGAATGAGTTTCGCTCATAATCGCGGAGGATGCTTTAGCATCCTCCTGATCGAGTGTTCTTCTCGATCACTCGTATATAAATTCATTATCGTTCACCGTCTCCGCATCCAACACAATATAGTCATACACATTCAGCCCGTAAGCCGTATTGGATTTAACCACAGAATACTCCTCATTCCGATACAAAACGCTGATCTGTTTGAAATCCGCATACCCTTTGTTAATGTTGTATACCCCTTCCAACGTACCGGTCTTCCCAATGGCATACTTCTCCCCCGTCTCCGGCATAACGATATAGTTATTTCGCCTGAGCACGGTATTATCCAGATAGTATTCCGTATCTGTTTCCTCGTAGATCTCCGTCTCCACAAACTGCGTAGTGGCTGTACCTTCATCGGTATAGGTCTCAAGCAGCACGCCGTCTCCTCCGTTTACACCGCCTCTGGTCACATAGGCTTTGGGCACGAGGAAAAACTCCTTTTTCACGATTGCCGAATTGGGGATCTTTAAGCCCTTTTCCTCCTCCAGCAGAAGTTCTATGTCGATGAAGCGTTCCGTACAAAAGGTGATCATGGAATTGGTGAAGGTCAAAGCCACAAAGGTATCCCCTGCTTCGTTTGTATAACTGCTCACCTGTCCCCACGCCGTATACTGGTTTTTTAAGAACCGCACCTCCACATATTCCTTCTTCATGAGCTCATCCGCCAGAGCTTTTTCTACCGGGATGACAATAGACCAGTCCTCCGCCAGAGAAAGCTTGTACACCGGGTCACCCGCGGCAACCAAGCTGTTGTTCACCAGATAGTTACGCTCATACGCCTCCTCATCGAAATGCTCCTTCGTCATGTCCTCCAACGTCAGATTTTCATAGCCGTCCGTGGAATAAAGCACGATTCCGCTCTTTCCTGCATATCGATAGTTAATGAGCGTTGTGCTCGAGGCGTCGTTTAAGGCATCTGCATTTTCAAGGATATTGTAATTCGCCAGTTTGACTGCCATACTCTCCATATTGTGGCGAAAACTGTATACCTCGTCAAAACGTTTCCGGTCAAACCCGTGCATAAAAGCGGTGATATCCGTCTTGAGTGCGGTCAGATCGCTGTCTGAAAGGGAGTTTTCCCCATTTGCGCCGGCCTTGATATAATCAGACAGCCGACCGGTCTCGTCCACGGTGTAGATCAGATTACCTACTGCCGTACGTTCGCCCTCTCTGGCAAAGTAGTTGACATATCCGGCATCCTGACCGGTCACCACCTCTTCCTGCCTAAGGGCGATTCCCCGATAAATGCTGTTGGAGGTCAGCGATCCTTCCTGTACACTGTAGCGCACAATGTGATCTGTTCTAAAGTACATGAATACACAGATCACCACATAGACCAGGATCACAAAGAAAACCATCATACCAATATTTAAGTTAAGAGGTCTCCTGTATTTTCTGATATTATTTCGATTTTCTGCCACAATACGCTCCTATATCCTAAAGACACTACTAAATTTTACAATAGATAAGAATAAAAACCCCGGAATGATTCTTCCGAGGTTTTATGGAATTATCTATATGGATTCTTTTATGTACACTTTAGAGAGATACAATGACATTTTTGCGGATACTCTCGGGGAGTTCGCTCTCGTCTCGGGATAAGCTGATCACAAAATCCACGTGAAACTTTTCACTGATCTTTTCGATCTTGGCAACAATCTTCGCCAACTCATCCTCCTCTTTCATGCAGGCAATCTTCAAAAAGCTGTCAAAGTACATTTTCTGCAGATCGTGATCCTGAGAGATGATCCCGCAGATAAAACCAATAAATTCGTCGCTGTCCGTTATCAAATATTCCGGCACATCGATGAGTCTGATCTTATTATTCAGCTCAAACATATGTTTCGTACTCTTGTCCAGATACACGACATTTCCCTGCGCATCTTTAATCTCCGTATTCACTTTATCTAATAAATGCTTGGTCTTGCCTTTCCCTTCTTTGCCTACAATAAACTGAACCATGTCGATACCCTCCTAGTGTAAAAATAATAAAATTTCCTTTTTTAATTATACAGGAAAACTCCTAAAAAAACAACTCCCTTATTTGATGATTCCAAGCAAACTGCCCATGTCTTCATACAGCCCTTCTCTGGATTCATCCTTTAAGATCACAGAGATGTAGGGCGTCCCATTACTGCTTCTGGAAAGCAGGAGCAGACAGTGCCCTGCCGCGTTGGTCGTTCCTGTCTTTCCGCCCACTACCGTCACGTTTGCCGGTCCCTCATATGTCCCCCGTAAAAAGAGATTCGTCGTCTCCATTTCTATGGATTTTTCCGACCCGTCTGCCGCCATGTACACAGTACTGTAGGAAGTCATCTGTATGATCTGGCTGAAAAGCTCGTATTGTAAAGCTTCCTGAAAAATCAAATAAAGATCGTATGCCGTCACATAATGCCCATCCTCTGTCAGCCCGTTTGGATTCATAAAGCTGCAGTTGGTGGCACCGATCGCTTTCGCTTCCTGATTCATCAATTCCACAAAGGCTTCCACGGAACCGGATATCCCCTCCGCAATCAAAATCGCCACATCGTTTGCCGAGTAAAGAAGCAGAATATGTATCGCCTGATCAAGCGTCATCTTATCTCCGGGCTTTAAGCCGCAAAGCACCGCGCCTGACTCCGTAACCAGCACGTTTTCCGAAGCTGTATAGATATCATCCGGAGAACCGTGCTTAAGTGCAACAAGCGCCGTCATCACCTTCGTGAGACTTGCCGGATGCAGCTGGTTATTTACATTCTTAGCGTACAACGTCTCCAAATTCTTTGTGTCAAAGAGAGCGGCTGCCGCCACATGAGACAAATCCACGCCCTCGGCCGTCACCTCTTTCGCCGCTACACACAAATCTTTTGCAAAGGGCTCTAACGTCTCTCTGTTCGCGATATTGATGAGCTGGTAACTGCTGACATTCCCCTGCTGTTCATAAGGCATGTCGTACTTCACGCTCCCACAGCCCGTAAGCGCCATCGCCGCAGCAACAAGGACAGCGCACATTCTTCCCTTTCTCTTTGCAAAAGCCGATCCTCTTGATCGGACTTTGTTCGATTTGCTACTTGTACATTTCACGCCACTCAAGGTCTCCTCTGTCAAGTGATTTGATCAACAGCTCTGCGGACGCCAGAT
This sequence comes from Lachnospiraceae bacterium UBA3282, assembly GCA_002361735.1. Classification (GTDB taxonomy): domain Bacteria; phylum Bacillota; class Clostridia; order Lachnospirales; family Lachnospiraceae; genus UBA3282. The sequence goes on from DETS01000053.1 coordinate 41,538, forward strand.
TGGTAGCCAGCGGAATATTATGTCTGTCACAGAGCATGACCACATTGTTAACATCCGGTTCATGAGATTTCGGATATAGGGGATCCCGCAAAAAGATCACCAGATCGATCTGGTTATGCTCGATCTGGGCACCGATCTGCTGTGCGCCGCCCAAATGACCTGCCAGATACTTGTGGATGGACAAATTCGTCACTTCTTCGATCAGGCGCCCTGTCGTTCCGGTCGCATAAAGCTCATTTTTACTCAAAATCCCTCTGTAAGCAATGCAGAAATTCTGCATCAATTTTTTCTTTGCATCATGTGCGATCAACGCAATATTCATTTGCTAACACCCCTGTCGTTTTTGCACTGCAGCCGCACGTTCATCACAAACCCGATCCCGATATACAGACTCACAAGCGAGGTGAGCCCATAACTGACGAACGGAAGCGGGATACCTGTATTTGGGCTTGCAAAGGTTGCTACTGCAATGTTTAGCATTCCCTGAAATCCGATCCAGGCGGCAACCCCTCCCGCAATGATCGTTCCGGCCAAATCTTTTGCCTTCCTAGCTACCATAATACATTCAAATGAGATGAAAATCAATAACACAATTACGGTACAGCCGCCAATAAACCCAAATTCTTCCCCGACAACCGCATAAATAAAGTCTGTCTCCACCTCCGCAATAAAATTTCCGTTCTTTACGGAACTGATTTCATTGGTATTATATCCCTTACCGTAAAGCATCCCCGAACCGATCGCCATCACAGAATTGGTCTGCTGATACGCCTCCGTGGTCTCATACTCCTCCGGATACAGGAAGGCAAGAATACGACGCTGCTGAAAATCGCTTATGATTTCCTGCTCCGGCTGCAGGATCAGGGTCAAGAGGATGATAAATGCCGGGACTGCCACGGAAATAAATAAAATCACATATTTCCAGCTCACACCGCCCACAAACATCACCACACAAAACAGAATCGCCACCATGATACTGGTGGACATATCCGGCTGCTTGTAAATCAAATACAATGAGGGAAGAAACAGGAGCACACAACTCCCGACGATCCTAAATTTCCCCATCTCATCCTTATGTTTCATAATGAACTGCGCATAAAATAGGATTAACAGGATCTTTGCAGTCTCCGAGGGCTGAAACTGGATGCCAAAGAGGTTTAACCATCTCTGAGCACCGCCGGCCTCAGCGCCAATGGTCCGCACCAGCCAGAGCAGGGCGAGATTCACCGCATACATGATCCAATAAAATTTCAGGATCACCGTATAATCAAAAAGGGAGATGACCAGCATCAGGAAAAAGCCAAACACCGCGCCCGCAAGCTGTCTGCTCTGTAAAGATTCCTTAGCGCTGCCTATGGCCAAAACGCCGATGGCGGTGATCGCCACCACCAAAATAATCAATTTAAAGTCATAGTCCCTGATGTGATAGTGTTTTAACATGCCACATTTTCTCCTGCCGGGGCTGCCAAAAGCAGTCCCTCATCAAGCAAGCTTGATTTGTTATTGTTTCAAGTCCAGAATCGGTATATTTGCGTAGAGAGTCGGATTCTTGATTCCATGTCCCTTGCCGTTTGTCTGTGTGATCTGGATCTCCATACTCTGCGCATCGATCTTCATGTATTTTGATATCACTTTGGCAATGTCATTCTTGATCATCTCCATCATTTCCTGGGAACAGTTGACCCGGTCGGAAATGAGCAGTATCTTCAGCCTGTCTTTGGCTATTTGTCTGGAGCTTTTCCGTCTTAACAGATTCTTAAACACACTGATCCCCCCTAACCTTTATGGAAAATACCTGATACTCTTGCCCAAAATGAAACGCCCTTCTCAAAATCCATGAAGGGAACTTCCTCACCAAGCACCCTGTAACAGATATTCTGGTATGCCTTCCCCGCCAGTGTATTACTGCCCACCAGCGGTTCTCCCTGATTCGTGGCTATCACCACGTTCTCATCGTCAGGCACCCTGCCGATCAGTGGTAAGGACAGGATATCCACCACATCCTCCGAAGACATCATATCGCCCCGTCTGATCATATCCTGTCTGATCCGGTTGATGATCAGATCCATTCTATGTATCTCATTTGCTTCCAGAAGTCCGATGATCCTGTCTGCGTCCCGGATCGCCGAAACCTCCGGCGTTGTCACCACAAGCGCTCGGTCCGCACCGGCGATGGCATTCTGAAACCCCTGTTCGATTCCCGCCGGACAATCCAGAATAATATAATCGAATTGATCCCGCAGATGGCTGATCATGCGCACCATTTGCGAGGGATTGACCGCACTCTTATCCTTTGTCTGGGCGGACGGCAGAAGAAACAGGGTCGGATAACGTTTATCCCGGATGATTGCCTGCTTGATACGGCAGTTCCCTTCCACCACATCCACCAAATTGTAGACGATCCTGTTTTCAAGTCCCATCACGACATCAAGATTTCTGAGTCCGATGTCCGTGTCGATCAGAATCACCTTCTTGCCCATAGCTGCAAGACCTGTACCAACGTTTGCTGAGGTGGTGGTCTTTCCCACCCCGCCTTTCCCTGATGTGACGACAATCACTTCACTCATTGCAATTCCTCCATTCATGAATTGTTATCGTCCGCTCAACGCTTAAGTTATATTGGAAGATCGTTGAGTAATTCTTTGGTAATCGGCTCTATGATCACTCTGGCGTCCTTTACATAAGCAATTTTGGGCTGAATCTTAGGTTTGATTGACCATTTGCTCTGTTTCTCTGAAGTTTTATATTTGAAATCGCCGATCTTAAGCTTTTCCGGCGACATTTCAAGCGCTACCACAAAATGTCCTTCCTCACCGTTTCCACCGGCATAGGCTTGTCCATAAAGACCGCCCAATACTACAATATCCTTGCTTGATATGACGCAGGCTCCCGGATAGACATCCCCCAGCACGATGATACTGTTCTCCGTTTCCAGAATCTGACCATCCTTCAGGGTTCCCTTACAGAACTGCCCCGCATTCTCCATCGATTCCTGATGGAAAGAAAGCTTTTGCAGCGCACGCACAAAGGTCTTGTCCGTCTCCGGATCCTTGCCCATGATACAGACGATGTTTAGCCTGGAATTTGCCGATATCGTGTCAATAATCTGACGTTCCTCCAGCTCAGACAACTCCCTTCCTTCAAAGGAAAGCACCATACTGGCATCCTTGAAAAAATTGGAAGATTCCCGAAATTTCATGGCTATCTCCTCGATCAACTGCGAAAAGGCGATTTCGCTGTCCAAAAAGATGGAAAGCCCATTTGGAAAACTCTTGATGATAACTGCGTTTTTCATGATTTCCTCCATGTCAGAGTAGTTTACCTCGATTCTCACACCATGTTCATCAGTCTGCATTGATCGCACCGCCCTCAAGGGTGCCGGCGGTACCGGTAATAATCTCACTTTCGTCTTTAAGTCCGTAATAATATTCATATACGTCTTTGGCAATCTGCGCCGCATAGTCGGAAGTATAGCCGTTTGCCACACGCACCGTTACCGATATTTCCGGATTTTCATAGGGGGCGTAACTGATAAAGAGTGCATGGTTGGGACGATTCCTGCTTTCCTGTGCCGTACCGGTCTTTCCGGCCACATTCACATCCAAGTCTGCAAAGTACGCTTTGTTCTCCACCACCTGACGCATCCCCGCATGAATGGCATTCCAATATGCCGGATCCATATCAATGCGGTTTCTGACCGCTGCAATGTTATCCCGGATCAGATCCCCGTTTTGATCCTCCACCTTATCCACCAGGGTTAGATTATAACACGTTCCACTGTTGGCAACGGTTGTAACATATCGCGCAAGCCCTGTCGTCGTATAGTTATTCGTACCGTGACCGATGGCAGAACGCACTGCGTCAAGGTCGGAAATTCCCGGCGCATACTCTTCGATTTCCACCCCGGACGTCTCCGACAGTCCGTACATATCCGCATATTTTGCCAGTTTCTGCAATCCTACGCTGTCATTGTAGGTATCTCCCACTGTCGCCAGGCGGTATCCCACCTCATAGAAAAACCAGTTACAGGAATGCCGCAGCCCACCTGTTACATTTAAGGACCCATGCCCATTTTTGTTCCAACAGCTGGGTGGTGTCGGCACCTTATCGAAAAGCCCCACACAGGTAATGGTATCCGTAGTCGTAATGACCCCCTCCAAAAGCCCCGCTGTCGCCGACACCGGCTTAAAAGTAGATCCCGGCGCCGTGCGCTGCTGTGTCGCATAATTTAACATGGGACTGGACAAATCATTTCTCAAACTTGCAAAGTATGCGGCATCCACACCGTTTGCCATTTTGTTATTATCGTAGCTTGGGTAAGAGGATATGGCCCGCACATCTCCGGTATTCACATCTGTGACAACAATGGAACCGGAATAAGGATCAATGGCAAGCTGTGCCGGTGTTAAATCCAGCTGTTCGATTCGTTTACGCATAAAGGCATACGGGGTAATCGCCCC
>DETS01000053.1:46293-49414 GCA_002361735.1 Lachnospiraceae bacterium UBA3282
GTAACCGCCCCCGCCGTAAACTGAGCAACCTCCTGCTCCGGCGGATCCACGATGTGCTGTTCCATCAGCAGTTCACAAATCTGCCGCCCCGTGATTTCGTCATTCAGGATCATATAACGATAGATTTTTTTATCGAAATCCACATCCTTGTCAAGCACATCGAAGGTGTACTCTAAAATTTTGTTATAAATCTCCACCGAATCAGAATAGCGGGAATCGATCGAAAGCTTGGCTACATCGACCCAATTCTGTGCAATGGCGTAATTTAGGAACTCATTCAAACTGATTTCTTCGTCTTTTGTCCATGCAATATAGGTGGCGTCATTCTTATCCACCGCATCTTTCATGAGAATGTTCCTGTCATAGAGCGTGGAGACAAAATAACTCTCGTAGACCTGATATTCCTCTGTCAAAACATTATAGGAATTACAGGAGGTTATAAGCTCGTCCTCCAGTGTGGCAAACACCCGCGCCTTTTTATCCAGATAAGCCGTCTGAACGGCAGTTTCCGTTTCACCCGCGTATTTTGAGGTAAAATGGGAAGTATCGATCACATTGTTGTTGATACAGGCGTAATACACATCATAAATCGGTATGGGAATATCCCCTCCGCTGCCGCCCTCCGGCGGGGTATACTCCTTGATATTCTGAATCTTTGCCAGCAATATACTTGCCAGCTTGGATTCCAAGATATGATAGCACGCCTTTTGCAGATCGGTATCGATCGTCAGCGTGATATCGTTTCCGGCAGACGGTTCCACCAAATCACTGGTTTCCACCACCTTACCCATATTATCTACGTGCACCGTCTCGGACCCTTTTTTGCCCTGCAGTTCCATCTCCATGGAAGCCTCAATGCCGGACTTCCCTACGGTGTCGTTTAAGTCATAATCCGGGTTCTGCTCCTGCAGCGTCTTTAACTCCTCCTGATCCACACGCCCCGTATAACCGATGATCTGGGCAAAATAGACGCTTTCATTATATTTCCGTATGGTACCTTCCGCAATGGATACGCCATCTAAACTGTCCTCGTTTTCCATGACGACCGCTACCGTCTCCGGAGAAACGTTTTCGGCTACCGTAGTAGCAATGTAGCGCTGATAGCTGTTTGCGCTCATGGCATAACGGATGGTAATGATCTTTAAGACTTCTTCTTTGGTAAAACCGAGCCCCTCCACAAAGCTGTCGGAATCTTTGTCGTCCGTATAATCTCCGATTCCGTAGCGTGCCGTACTGCAAAGATAAGCGATCACCTCGTCAGGGGTTGCGCTCTTGTACTTCTCTTTCATATCATCAATGGAGGCATACCCGTAAACATCTGCCAGAAAGCGCAGAAGCTGGGTTCCTTCCACGTTATAGCGGTATTCACCGTTTTTATCCACCTCAATGTGAAAGTCATGGATCACCTGATCGCCATTCTCCTCAATCATCGCGATCAAACGGCGGATCGTATCATTCAGTCTGGCGTTTTTTCGCCGTCCCGACTCATACACATCCTCAATGGTAACCGCGTAAGCCAGTTCATTATATGCCAAAAGATTTCCGTTCCGGTCGAGAATATTGCCTCTCGTGGCGGGCAGTGTCCTCTTTTTAGTAATCTTGAGCTGAAAGTTATTGTAATACTCCTCTCCCTTAACGATCTGGAGCTGAAAGATCACGGAAATCAGATAACCGCCCATGCCAAGAATCACGAGCATCAGAACGAGCAGCCGCGAAGTGACCATATTCATGAAATTTTCTTTAAATCGCTCTAAAAGTTCCTCAAACAAACTTCTTCCCGCTCCTTACTTCGTTTCGCTCAAGCCCAGTATTGATCCAGAGAATGAGCGGATATAAAAGCAGCGTAACTGCAATGGTATAAACGATTTCCGGCAGGATCACGTGCAAAATGTAATATGTAAATTCAAAACGTGCGCGTAGCAGGAACAAAATCACATAGCACCCGATGCCATACAAAAAATCACTGCACAGAATCAAAGCCACAGGCAGCTTGATATCCTGCGGATAAAAGATCGGCGTAAATTTGCCGTTCATGTAGCCGATGTACATATACAACAGCGCATGAAATCCAATCACGCTGGCAAAGAAAATATCCACCAACAATCCACAGAAAAACCCGATCAGAAGCCCCGTCTTTTCTCCTCTCATAAAACCGAAGGAAGCTGTCAGGACAATCAGCAGATTGGGCACCACGCCGCCAAAAGCCAGCGCATGAAATACCGTGCACTGCAGCAGAAAACACACGAATATCAATAATGCGGTAATAATAATACGTTTCATAATATACCCTCAATTATGTTATCACTCCGGTATGGTCTGCTTGAGCTGCATGATCACAAGCACCTCCTCCAGATGCTCAAAGTCAACAGCAGGCGTAATATGACCGGATTTTGTCAGATTATTGGCATCCGGCGAGATGGTGTTGATATAGCCGATCAAAATACCGGGCAGATATTTGTCGCTGATATCGGAAGTGACCACTTTGTCTCCTTCCACCACCACGTTTTCACTGTCTACAAGCTGGCTAAATTCAATGACGCCGGAGGCATAGAGCTTCAGATTGCCCGAAACGACCATGCGGTCTGCGCTGGAAAGCACCATGGCACTCACATTGGAATCATCCGCTATGACGGACTTCACCTTTGCCCAGTTGGGGCCAACATCGACCACGCGCCCTACCAGCCCGCTTCCTGCCATCACATTCATATCTACGGCAATGCCGTCCTTGGCGCCCTTATTGATCACAAAAGCATGAAACCAGTTACCGGAATCCCGGGCGATAATGCGCGCGCCCGTTTTCTCGTACTCGTCATACTGCGCATCCAGACTGTAAAGTTCCCGCAGGTTTGTCAATTCATATCGATCCTGCTGGAGCCTGGTATTCTCAATCGTCAGCTCATCCAGCTTTCTTTCGAGCTCCTCGTTTCTGGCAATCAGTTCTCTGATCTGCACAAGCTCCTCGGAACGTCTGGAAAGCCAACTTCCGACTACGCTGATTCCCTCCTCGAAGGGAACCACAATATAGCCTGCCACCGCCGACAACGGACCGCTGAATATTTTGGTATTAAAAGTCAGCAGCACCAGCGCTGTGCAGAGAATTGTTAAAATAAAAAGGAGATAT
>DETS01000055.1 GCA_002361735.1 Lachnospiraceae bacterium UBA3282
GTTTTACTGATGATCTGACTTTCATCTCAAACCCTCCTTTCAAAAAAGACCGTTTTACATTATAACACCAATTCTTACCATTGGCAAGACTTTTTCTTATTTATCTCTCCAGATGATCCTCCCTTTTGATAAATCGTAGGGAGAAAGTTCTAACGTAACTTTATCGCCGGGGAGAATGCGGATAAAATTCTGGCGCAGCTTGCCGCTGATATGCGCAAGCACCACGTGCCCGTTCTCCAATTCCACCTGAAACATCGTGTTAGGCAGCTTCTCAATTACGGTTCCTTCGATTTCAATCACATCAGCCTTTGACATTTCTTTCCTCTCTTTCTTTTCTTTCCTTCTGATATTCTTTGATGATTCTCTTAATCTCTATATCGTTAAGACCGCCTTCCGGTTCCGGCAGTCTCTTTTTCTTTATGAGCTGCAGGTGCTTTTTGTTCTTTCGCTTGGGCTTTTCTACCGTCCTGCCCGCACCGTCTGCAATATACACGTACTCGCCTTCCTCTCTGAGGATGACATACACGGAATCTTTATCATGTCCTGCCTTTGATGTCGCGAGCAGTCCTACTAAACTTTCCTGCATTTTTACCTCCATGCCGGAGCTTCTTTGCCAAAAACACGCGTCAAGAATTTCAAAGCCATCACATCCTGTTTCTTCTATAATAATGTGAGGATCTCCGGCCGCCCGTCCGTGACCAGCACAGTGTTTTCATAATGAGCCGAGAGACTGTGATCCGCCGTAACCACGGTCCAGCCGTCCTCCAGCCATTCCACCTCACCTGTGCCGATATTGATCATCGGCTCGATTGCCAGGGTCATCCCTGCCCTCAGCCTGATTCCCCGTCTCCTCTGCGGGAAGTTGGGAATCATCGGCGGTTCATGCATCCTTTTGCCGATGCCGTGCCCCACCAGATCATGCACGATACCGTAGCCGTAAGGAATCACATAGTCCGCAATGGCATTTGAGATGTCGTGAAGGTATCTCCCCGCAACAGCCTCCTCGATTCCTTGGAAAAAACTCTCCTTCGTTACCTCGATCAGCTTCTGCGCCTCCGGGCTGATGCTGCCAACGCCATAGGTCCTGGCCGCATCAGAGTGATATCCCTGCCAGATCAGTCCCGTGTCCAGACTTACGATATCGCCCTCCTGCAGGATTCGGTCCTCGCGGGGAATGCCGTGCACGACCTCCTCGTTGACCGAAACGCACACACTGGCGGGATAGCCCTCATAATGCAGGAAATTCGGAGTGCCGCCGCAGCTGCGGATCAGTTCCTCGCAAACCCGGTCGATCTCCTTCGTGGAAACACCCGGGCGGATGCTCTCTTTCAATTTCTCATGCACGCGGGCAAGCCGTCTTCCCGCCTCCCGCATCCGTTTTATTTCTTCCGTCGATTTGATCGTAACTGTTTTCATTTTAAGATTTCTTTGATCGCAGCAAACACATCCTGCATATCCTGCGTACCGTCCACAGTCCTCAAAACACCCTTCTTCGTATAAAAGTCAATGAGGGGCTGGGTCTGCTCCTGATAGACCCGCAGGCGGTTTTTGACCGTCTCCGGCTTATCATCGTCACGCAGCACGAGCTCCTGCCCGCAGGTGTCGCAAATGCCTTCCTTCTTCGGCGGTACATGCTCGATATGATAGGTCGCGCCGCAGGCAAGGCAGGCACGTCTGCCGCCCATTCTCCTGATGATATTTTCATCCGGAACTTCCACGTTGATGGCAAAATCAATCTGATCTCCCAGCTTGGAAAGTGCGTCCTCAAGAACCTCCGCCTGAGGAATCGTCCTCGGGAAACCGTCCAGCACATAACCGTTTTTACAGTCGTCCTGCGCCACTCTGTCAAGCAGGATACGCACAGTCAGTTCATCCGGTACCAGCAGCCCCTGATCCATGTAAGTCTTTGCTTCCATGCCGAGCTGCGTGCCGTTCTTAATATTCATACGGAAGATATCACCCGTCGAAACATGGGGAAGCCCGTATGTATCAGCGATCAGCTTCGCCTGTGTCCCTTTTCCCGCGCCGGGTGCGCCAAGCATTATAATCTTCATAATAATCCTCATTTCTCTGTTATTTCTCACACTAACAAGGCTAGGGACGAGCCTGTTTCCAGCCGTCCCTATCCATTTATGACACATCAGTCATTTAAGAATCCCTTGTAATTGCGGACAAGCATCTGCGACTCGATCTGCTTGATCGTCTCAAGTACCACACTGACAATAATGATCAGGCTGGTGCCGCCAAAAGACACCTGCGCGCCAAACACCCCATTGAAGAAATAAGGCACGACGCAAACGATAGTCAGACCGATTGCACCGATGAACACAATGTAGTTTAAGAGTTTCGACAAATACTCGCTGGTGGGCTTGCCGGGTCTGATACCCGGAATAAATCCGCCCTGACGTTTCATGTTATCCGCTATTTCCATCGGATTAAAGGTGATGGAAGTGTAGAAATAAGCGAAGAACACCACCAGGAAAATATAAAACACCAGACCGATCGAATACTCAAGATGCTGCGGATTGCACCAGTAGTTGGAGTTTAACCCCTTGAGGATCTCGCCCCATACACCCGTCCCGTTGATATTGAAGATGGAACAAAAAACCACCGGAAGCTGCATCAGGGAAGATGCGAAAATGACCGGAATCACGCCCGAGGTATTGACCTTGAGCGGAATATTCGTAGTCTGTCCGCCTACCATCTTCCTGCCCTGCACCTTTTTCGCATACTGCACCGGGATTTTGCGCACGCCGTCGTTTAAGACGATGACGAGCACCACCATTAAAATAATGATCGCAATAATGATAATGGCCGCAACCACGCCCTTTGCAATCGACTTACCGATTACAAACTGCTCAAAGAGCTGCGTGATATCCTGAGGCATACGGGAGAGGATGTTGATCGTCAGCACGATGGAAATACCGTTGCCGATACCATTCTCCGTAATACGCTCACCAATCCACATCAGGAAAGCACTGCCTGCCGTAAGCGCTACGATCACAGTGATCACGTTCATCACATTATAAGTCTCAAGCAGTCCCTGCCTGCCAATGCCGATTGCCATAACGCCGGACTCGATGAGAGCCAAAGCCACCGTCACATATCTGGTAATGGAGGCAATCTTTTTACGCCCGTCCGCTCCGTCTCTCTGCATTTCCTCGAGTTTCGGGATTGCGATCGTCATCAGCTGCATGATGATGGAAGACGTAATATACGGCGTAATGTTTAACGCCAAGATTGACATATTCAGGAAAGAACCACCTGTAAACGCATCAAAAAAATTGAAGGCGTCTCCGGTCTGCTGCGCAAACCATCTTGCAAAATATGTCCTGTCCACGCCCGGTACCGGCAATTGTGATCCCAAACGAATCACGATCAGCATCAGGAACGTGAAAAAAATCTTGGATCTGATCTCTTTGATCTTAAAAGCATTTTTTAGGGTTGTAAACATTAGATCACCTCTGCTGTTCCACCAAGTGCCTCGATCTTTTCCTTCGCGGAAGCGCTGAAGGCATTTACTTTCACGTCGAGTTTCTTAGTAAGTTCTCCGTTTCCAAGGATCTTTACGCCGTCGCGGGGATTCTTCACGATGCCCTTCTCCATCAGAGCCTCGATATCCACTGTCGCGCCGTTGTCAAACACTTCCAGTCTGCTTAAGCTAAGTGCTACGATTTCCTTCGTATTCCTGTTTGTAAAACCTCTCTTGGGGAGACGTCTGTACAGGGGCATCTGACCGCCTTCAAATCCCGCTCTGGGTGCGCCGGAACGCGCTTTCTGACCCTTATGACCCTTGCCGGCTGTCTTGCCGTTGCCGGAACCGTGTCCGCGGCCTCTCCTAAAATTATCGCTGTGTACAGAACCCTCTGCAGGTCTTAAATTCGATAATTCCATCTATCACACCTCCTTCTTGATTTTTCTTATGCTTCCTCTACCTTGACCATATGTCTGATTCTCTGAATCTGTCCTCTGGTAGAAGCATTGTCAGGCAGTTCCACCGTCTGATTAAGCTTCCGAAATCCCATCGCCTGCGCCGTTGCGCGCGCCTTGGGCACCTGACCGATCATAGATCTGACTAAAGTGATCTTTAACATTTTAGCTGCTTCTTTCTTTGCTGCCATTTTACTTCCTCCTGATCTTTGTAAACCCTCGAATCTGTGTTACGCGCGAATCTCCTCTACAGACTTGCCGCGGTTCTTCGCCACTTCTTCAGGTGTCTTTAGCTGGCTTAAGCCCTTGATCGTAGCAAGCACCACATTCTGCTTGTTGTTGGAACCGAGGGACTTGGTACGAATATTCTTGATGCCTGCAAGCTCGCACACCACACGTGCGGGACCGCCGGCGATGATACCGGTACCTTCCGCAGCTCTCTTTAAGAGAACGGATGCGGAACCAAATTCTCCAACAAAGTCATGTGTGATACTGTTTTTCTCATCCAGAGCAACCGTGACCAGATTCTTGATCGCATCTTCCTTACCCTTGCGGATCGCTTCCGGGATCTCAGTCGCTTTCCCCAAGCCTGCGCCGACATGACCGTTGCCATCGCCGACTACTACAAGCGCTGTGAAACGCATGTTACGACCACCCTTGACAACCTTGGTAACGCGCTTGATTGTCACAACTTTTTCCGTGAGTTCTAACTGACTTACGTCAATGATTGTACGTCTCATGTGATCTTTTCTCCCTTCCTAGAATTCCAGGCCAGCTTCTCTGGCCGCCTCAGCTAATGCCGCGATTTTGCCCTGATAGATGAAGCCGCCTCTGTCAAAGACCACGGTCTTGATTCCCTTTTCGATTGCCCGTTTCGCGATCACTGTCCCAACGTATGCTGCCGCCTCTACGTCATTGGTCTTCTTCAGTTCGCTCGCCGCGCTCTTTTCCAGCGTGGAAGCGGAGACTAAGGTGTTGCCAACCGTATCGTCAATAATTTGAGCATACATATGATTATTACTTCTGAACACAGCCAGACGGGGTCTCTCCGGCGTACCGCTGAAACGGTTACGCATTCTGTTGTGCTTCTTTACACGAACTTTTTGTCTTGATTCTTTCTTAACCATTCCCATACTCTCCTTATCTGTTATTTCTTACCGGTCTTACCAACCTTACGTCTGATCGTCTCATCGGCATACTTGATACCCTTGCCCTTATAAGGCTCAGGCCGTCTCTTGTCTCTGATTTCAGCCGCAAACTGTCCAACCTTCTCGTTATCTATCCCCTTGACGATGATCAGATTCTGACCGTCAACTACCGTCTCAATGCCCTCGGGATCTGTCATCTCTACCGGGTGGGAGTATCCTAAGTTCAGTGTCAGTTTCTTACCGGACTTCGACGCTCTGTAACCTACGCCGTTTACCTCCAGCTTCTTCTCAAAGCCTTCCGTGACGCCGATCACCATGTTGTTGATCAGAGTCCTCGTCAGACCGTGGAAGGATTTCATCTTCTTTAAGTCGTTGGGTCTGGACACAATGATCTGTCCATCCTCCATCTTGATCTCCATCTCCGCCGGGAGCACTCTCTCAAGCGTTCCCTTCGGACCTTTTACAGTCACTTTATTATTTTCTGCAATCTCTACGGTAACTCCCGCAGGAATCGCGATTGGCATTCTTCCGATTCGTGACATGCCCGTACCTCCTGTTCTGCTTGTTTACGTTACATTTATAATTCCTAACGAACTTGTTTCGTCCACCGAGTTTGCGAAACAAATCTCGCAGACAAAACTTAGCATTTCTTAGTCAGCGTCTTTTGCCGATTCAGAATTTCTTTTTCGCCATCCGAGTTTGCGAAGCGAACTCGCGGACGAACTTGTTTCGTCCTACCAGACGAAGGCGAGCACTTCGCCGCCTACCTGCAGCTCTCTTGCCTTCTTATCGGTCACAACGCCCTGATTCGTGGAGATGATCGCCACGCCCAATCCCCCGAGCACTCTGGGCAGTTCTTCCTTACCCGCATACACACGCAGACCGGGCTTGGAGATTCTCTTGATACCGGAAATGATCTTGTCGTTCTTGTCCTCACCATACTTTAATGTGATATGGATCGTCTTAAAGCTGCCATCATCGATCAGATCAAATTTTCTGATATATCCTTCATCTAAGAGAATCTGCGCAATCGCCAGCTTCATCTTGGATGAGGGCACATCTACCGTGTCGTGTTTCGCAGTATTTGCATTACGGATTCTTGTAAGCATATCTGCGATCGGATCGCTCATTGTCATGATTTTTCCTCCTAATCCTAATTCTCAAAAATCTTTTGGTCACCGAGGTTGCGAAGCAAATCTCACAGACCAAATATAGCTTTTCTTGGCTACGTCCGAGGTCGCGAAGCGAACTCGCAGACCAAACTTAGATTTTCTTAGGCGGCGTTCCTCAGACGCCTTAGGAAATCTTTTGGTCTTGCTTACCAGCTGGCTTTCTTGACACCGGGAATCTGTCCCTTATATGCTAACTCACGGAAGCAGATTCTGCAGATTCCGTACTTTCTCAAATAAGCATGCGGACGACCGCAGATTTTACAACGGTTATACGCTCTCACAGCGAACTTGGGTTTGCGCTGCTGTTTGATCTTCATTGCTGTCTTAGCCATGAACTTACCTCCTTCTATTTGGCGAATGGCATATTGAATAATCTCAACAATTCACGGGCTTCCTCGTCTGTCTTTGCCGTGGTAACAAAGATGACATCCATACCTCTCACTTTGTCTACCTTATCGTACTCGATCTCGGGGAAGATGATCTGCTCCTTGATACCCAGTGCATAGTTACCTCTGCCATCGAACGAGTTCGCGCTCACGCCTCTGAAGTCACGCACGCGGGGAAGTGCAAGGTTTACGAGTCTGTCTAAGAACTCATACATCTTATCACCGCGCAGGGTGGTCTTACAGCCAATGGACTGTCCCTCTCTGATCTTGAAGTTTGCGATAGAATGCTTTGCCTTGGTGATGACCGCCTTCTGACCGGTGATAGTCTCCATGTCACTTACGGCTGACTCAAGCACTTTAGCGTTCTCCTTCGCTTCACCGACACCCATGTTGATCACGATCTTGTCGAGCTTCGGCACTTCCATGGTATTTTTATATCCAAACTTTTTGACCATAGCATCTACGATCTCGCTTTTATACATCTCTTTCAGTCTGCTACTCACACCTATGGATCTCCTTTCCAAATATATTTTATCTTCCTTAAATCAGGACTGCGCATTCACTGCGCTGTCCGTGCACGCGCCATGCAGCTCGCTGCATGTGTGCATCTCAAACGCCTTTGTAAGGCGTTTAATCTACGATATCGCCCGTAGACTTTGCAAAACGAACCTTCTTGCCATTTTCGATCTTGAAACCGATTCTGGTTGCCTTACCCTTGTGCACATACATCACATTGGATACGTCGATGAGCGCTTCTTTCTGAACGATACCGCCGTTCTGGTTCGCTACCGAGGGCTTCTCGTGCTTTGTGATCTTGTTGATCCCCTCTACGAGCACTTTATTGTTCTTCTTATCTACGGAAATAACCTTGCCTTCTTTGTCCTTATCCTTGCCGGCGATCACCTTGACGGTATCACCTTTTTTAATCTTAGCCATTGACATACCGGCACCTCCTAT
>DETS01000007.1 GCA_002361735.1 Lachnospiraceae bacterium UBA3282
TGATGTGATTATGTGTCCGTCCTGCGGATATGCGGCGCTGAGCAGATTTTTCAAATATCTGACTTCTCCGCAGGCAAAGAATATCCAGAAGGCGATTTCCGCGAATTTCAAGCCGCAGAAGGAGATGGCGGAAACCTATACCTATGATGAGGCATTGGAGCGCTATAAGATGGCGCTTGCCAATGCGATCGTCAAACAGACGAAGGCGAGCGAGAAGGCATACATTTGTCTGAAGACAGCGTGGCTTTTACGGGGGCAGGTAGAGCATCTCGATCCCGAGGAGGAGGGTTACGAGGAGAAAAAGAAACAGTGTCAGGAGGAAGAAGACGAATTTCTCCGCAATGCGCTGGAAGGTTTCCTGGCAGCCAGACAGACCGAGAGTTTCCCCATGTGCGGCATGGATGAGCCCACGGTGGATTTCCTGATCGCGGTGACGGCGATGCGTTTCGAGCAGTACGATGTGGCGAGCCGTCTGATCACGGGGCTGATTACGTCAAAGACGGCAAATCCCCGCATGAAGGATAAGGCGAGGGATGTGAAGGAAATGATTGTGAAGAAGGTCAAGGAAAAGAATGCCGCCGCCAAGAAATAACGGAGGCGCAGATTGCTATGAAAGAGTTACCGATTCGCATCCGGTTAGAGAAGGAGAGCGGTAAAACCTTATATGAGCAGCTTTATGAGTATATCCGGGAGGAGATCAGGACAGGGAGCCTTTTGCCAGACGAAAGGCTGCCCTCAGCCAGATTCCTCTCGGATTCTTTGCAAGTGTCCAGAACCACGGTAGATATGGCGTACGGACAGCTTGTGGCGGAAGGATATCTGACGGCGAAGCCTAAGAGCGGCTATTTTGTGAACGCCACGGAAGGGCAGTACAATACCGGAATGACGGCAGAGAGGGAGAAGGCGCGGCAGGTTCCAAAGGAGGAGGAGAGCGCTTTTCGCTATGACTTTTCACCGACTGCCATTGACATGACACATTTTCCCTATGCCACCTGGAAAAAAATCACTAAAAATATTTTGGTGGATGCCAAGAGCCGGATGTTTGCATTGGGGGAGCCGCAGGGGGACGAGGAACTTCGGACTACGATATGCCGCTATTTGCACGGTTCCCGCGGCGTCAACTGCGAGCCGGCGCAGATCGTCATTGGAGCAGGAAACGACTTCCTGCTTCTTTTGCTGGAAAAACTGCTGGGGCGCCATGTTCCGGTTGCCATGGAAAATCCGACCTATACGAGAGCCTATCGGATTTTTCGTTCCTTTGCCTACCCGATTTCTCTGATACCCATGGATGAAAAGGGGATATGTATCGATCGGCTGCGGGAGAGCGGCGCACAGGTGGCTTATGTGATGCCTTCCAGGCAGTATCCGACAGGGATATCCATGCCGATCGGAAGGCGCATGGAGCTTCTTGGCTGGGCGGCGGAAGCGGAAGGACGTTATCTGATAGAGGATGATTACGACAGTGAATTTCGCTATAAGGGCAGACCGCTGCCGTCCTTACAGGCATCTGATTCACAGGGACGGGTGATCTATTTGGGAACCTTCTCAAAAGCGATCGCTCCCGCGATCCGTGTCAGCTATATGGTACTGCCGTATCCGCTTCTGGAAAAATACCGCAGTGAGTGCAGTTTTATTTCTTCCACGGTATCCAGGATCGACCAGACAATCTTAAACGAGTTTATCCGCGATGGCTATTTTGAACGATATCTCAATAAAATGCGCAAGGTTTATCGCACGAAACACGATCTGCTCTTGGGAGAAGTGCGGGGATGGGAGAAGGATTTTGCCGTCAGCGGTGAGAATGCAGGGCTGCATATTCTTCTGACCGATAAGAGAGGAAGGGACGAGGAGAGCCTTGTCAGGGCGGCACAGAAGGCGGATGTGAGGGTTTACGGTATGAGTGCGTTTCGTATGACGGTGACGGGTTCGACGGAGAAATTGACCAATGAAGTCAAAATAGCGGAGGAAAGGAAGGGGAAAAACAGTCCGGCGACTGTGATCCTTGGCTATGGGAGTTTGTCTGAGACAGAGATCAGAGAGGGAATCGAGAGATTAAAAAAAGCCTGGCGGTAAGCCGGGCTTTTTGGTGGTTTATTTGTATGACAGTGCCTTCACCATATCCAGATAAGCGCAGCTCTCATCGTAGAGCATGTCCGGATGGAAGGACGCATCCTCAAAATGGGCATTCATCAGTCCGTTTAAGGTGTAGGTGAGCATATGATCGAGTTTCTCATAATCGACCTCAGCCTTAAACCGCGAACGATCCGCCTGATTTTTCAGGACAGCCTGCACGTCGCTCAGCACATTTCGCTGGCGCTCAATGGCCACCAGCGCTTCGCTCACATCCTCGCGGCGGCAGCGGTTTAAGAACTGCTGCATATAGGGATAGTTCTTAAGCACCTGCAGTCTGGCATATTCCATCAGTCTGCGGATCTCAAAATAATCCTGCTCGGTGGAGGAGACGGCGCCCGTCAACTCCAGTTTCATAAAGCGTACACTGTAATCAAAGAGGAAGCTGTAGAGACCGAGCTTACTCCCAAAATAGTGAAACAGTAATCCTTTACTGATGCCGGCCTCAACCACGATGTCATCTGTACTGGCATGTTTATAGCCACCTAAGGCAAATACCTTTAAGGCGGCATTGATCATGCGGTCCTGCTTTTCTTTTTTCAGATCAAAAAATTTTTCGTTCATGTCTTCCCCGATTCTACATAAATTGACCTTTTCAGTCAGATTTTACTATAGCACAATAGCGGCGAGGATTCAATGTTAAGAACGAAACTAGTTTCGAAAAATTTTCGGAGCACAACATGTTGTGGTTCTTATGCGGATTTGGTAATTTTTTCTGTTTTTTTATACATATTCTCTTTTCATTTTTACAAAATAGTATTAGTATATATTATAACAGATACTTGGGCGACAATCCGTGAAAGGAGAACACTGATGGCAAAAAAATTTGGTAAAGTATTATTACTGACAGCGGCTCTTGGCGCCGTAGCGGGAGGGGCATACTACTATCTGAAAGGCAAAGACGCCTTTTTGGATGATGATTTTGCCGATGACGATTTCGATAACTTTGACGAAGACCTCGACGAGGGCGATTCCGACCGCAACTATGTGAATCTGGATCTGAATAAGGCGGAAACGCCGGAGGAAGCTTTGAAAGGAACAGGCGATCAAAGCGATGCCGCAATCAACGGAAAAGACGGGAAAGTGGATTTTAAAGAGGGTATTCAGGCGGCAAAGGCGGAAGCAACGGATAAGATCGTCGGCGGAGCCAAGAAGGTCGAGGAGTTTTTCGATGATGAAGACGACGAATACACGGCAGGATAGGTACCGAATCACAGCGTAATAAAGGGAGTATTCAGCATAAAAACAGGAGGTATCCTTCTTCACAAGGATGCCTCCTTTCTTAATTTTTTATATCGTATTCGCATTTACGGAAAGCAATCTGCCTATTTATTCGCCTGATACGGCGGATCGGCAGGATAACCGCCTTTTAATTTCTGCATCCCGCGCTGGATCGCGTCTCTTGAATTTTTCCAGTCGGCGTCCTTATTGCGGTAATCGAATTTCTCCACCAGCCAGGAAACATCTTCTGACAACCGTGTCATATTTTCTTCCATCAACGGGAACACCAGATCATAAAACGCCTTTTTGTCCTTATCGTTTAAGCGGCTTTCGCTCGCTTCACACAGATCGCCGAAGTGGTGGAGGCAGAAGCCTTTGCCGGTTTTCACTTTTTCCCGAAATTCGGGGTCTTTTTGGAACATTACGAAAAAGGTGTCCAGATAGCGCTCGTAGGTATCCGCATAGCGTTTGCAGATATAGCAGGACGTTTCCTTTTCCAAGGCCCAGATACCGATGGGATTGGTGCGGCCGCTCTGTTTTTTGAGCATATCCTTAAAGGAGGTCTTTCCGGGTTTGAAGCCTTTGATCTGTTCATGCAGTTCGCGGTTCATACGCTGATAATGCGTTTTCAGGATCCAGGCGTTCCCCAGCGTATTTCCGTAATCAAACATTTTTTTGAAATGATCTCTGCAAAAACCCTCTTTGTCAGTCTGCTCTCTGACGTCGCTCTCCATGTAAGAAGAACCGGAGCCGAGAACAAAATCCAAAAGATCCTGCTCCACGTTGCGCTCAATAAAGCAAAAAGGGCACTCGTCCCGGGCATTCATAGCGTCGTTTAGGGGGATGGTGTAGAGTTTTTCTTTCATGGGTAACTCCTTTCGCAGACAACGGATTCGCGTTTCTTATCATTTAGTATAACACTTCAAAGCAAATATGGAAAGTACGGGATGGAAAACGACTACAAGCTGCTTTACATAATATTGGCTTTGTGATAAAATTATGTAAACCATTATACGGCGGGCAAATAAAATGAGGAGGTATCAAAAGAAGACAGCCTGACCTGTTGAATGTGCAGGGAGAGCCGGATGATGAAAAAACGTAAAAGGGGAAAAAGGATGAAAGTACAAGTGAAAAACGAAGGGATGATTTATCTTCCCGCGCAGGCAAGGGCGGCTTTTGCCATCAGAGAGCAGGATTTTCTGGAATGCAGCATCACGCAGACGGGAATCCTGCTGACACCACTCCTCCTGACGCAAAGTATGGTCGGGACGAAAAAAAATTAGCGTACAGATGGAATGCTTTGGCAAATTCAGCATTTATGGAAATGGGCGCTATCATCCGATGAAAAACAGAAAAGCGGAAGAATTGCTCGCCTATCTTTGCTGCAGCGGAGGGAGGGCAGTCAGAAAAAGAATGTTGGAAGAGATTATGTGGGCGGAAGCGGAGAGGGGAAAGGCCCGCGACAGTCTGTACAAAGTATGCGCGTTTCTGAACGGATGGCAGGAAAAAGAAGGGATTGAGCTGCCGCTTGCCATATACAGAGAAGAAATCTATTTGGATACGGAGCTGATAGAACTGGATCTGCAGGAGTTTCTCAAGTGCCTCGACAGTGAGAATGTGGAGGATTGGGAACGCGCGGAACGGATCTATACGGCTCCGCTTTTATTTGAGAACAGCTATGAATGGGTGGAGGAATATGAAGCTGTCTATGATATGGCGTATTATGAAGTACTCGGCAGACTCCTAGTCCACTATGAGAAACAGGGGAATAAGGAGAGGGCGGTTTACTACAGCCGGAAACTGAAAGGATTCCGATAACTTTCCGATTTGTTTCCGGAAACTTTCCGGGCGGTCGTGCTACACTGGCTCCATCAGACAGGAAGCGCAGCTGCAAAATGTTTGAAAAAACAAAAATATGGAGGAAAAGACTATGGCAACACTTTACGAACTTGATGTGGATCACCAGGGAACATCCTGCGGCGATTTCTGCATCTATCAGACCTATGAAGATCAGGACGAAGATATTCGCTCTCTGGTATGGTTCAGCAAGAAGGCGCATCCGGGCACCAAGCTGAAATTCCGCTGGGGGATCGACTACAGCTTTGCATGGTGTGAGGAGGGATCTCTGGAACCCGGCGTGGTATTCCATGCCTCCGAAGTACGCAAGGCGGATCCTTCGGACACGACGCAGAATTCCATCGCCTTTAAGCGGGAAGGCGGCGCTTATCACTTTGTGAAATCCGATCATAAGACGACACAGGGCAAGTTGGGAATCAGATGTGACAGTTCCATTCCTGCGGGGAAAGCTTCCATCGGTATCGCGATGTCCGGTAATCCCGCGTTTGCAAGATCTGCGGATCCGAACTTGCAGTACACCTTCGGGCTGCATCCCAAGTACTGGATCGCGTTCGGCGATTTCGAGGAAGGCGAGGTTATCGACCTCAACCGCATGACGCAGAGATTTGAGATCGATTTCCCGATCAACCAGTATCAGAGATCGATCAGGCTTACGGCAAACAATTCCTGGGAAGCGATCGACTAAGCGGCGTATATTGTCCAAGAAGGGGTCGGCAGAACAATTGGACTGCCGATCCTTCTTTCACCCTAAATGGAGCATTCCTGTAATTCAG
>DETS01000104.1:0-4964 GCA_002361735.1 Lachnospiraceae bacterium UBA3282
ATTTAGTCGAGGTACATTTCTCTGCTACAAGTACCCAAAGCGTAGAGGACAAGTTAAAGCGTGTCATTCTCCACGACTTAGAGCATGGGAAACAAGGCAGACCGAGAAAAAGTGATGAAAAATGATGAATACGTCCTTGACAAGTAGCAACAGGCGTTGTATATCGGTGATTTAACGAAAGCGCTCTCCACACAGTAGCGAGACGGTGCCGCATCCATTTACTGCAGATACTGAGAGACACAGGAAGCATTTTGCATGTTGGCGGCACGAGGTACTTTACTATGGAATACAAAAAAGCAACGAAAAATACAGAAAAGGTTGAATGCGCGCAAACAGCGGATATCACTGCCCTGACAGAATTAAGGTTGGCTTATCTGGAGGAGGATCACGGTAAGTTAAGTGAGGATGAGATCGAGATTATCAGACGTGACCTTCCGGATTATTTTAAGCGAAATCTGAATCAGAATCTGTTTTGTTATCTGGTAAGGGAGCAGGGAGAAATTGCCGCTTGCGCCTTTTTGTTGGTTGTGGAAAAGCCGATGAGTCCGTCCTTTCTTACGGGGAAAACGGGAACGGTATTAAATGTATACACAAAACCATCTTACCGTCAAAAAGGGTACGCGAGACAGATCGTGGAAAAACTGCTGGCGGATGCGGCCGATAAAAAACTGAGCGTCGTCGAACTAAAATCCACAGAGGACGGATATCGGCTGTATCAGTCTGTCGGGTTTGTGGATGATGTGCCGTCGTATCATTTGATGAAGTTTATTGTGCGGTGAATCTTGTTTATGAAAAGATCTGTGCTATTCCTCATCCACAAAAATTTCCAGATAGGATTGGATCCTGGCCTTTTGATATAAGGTATCCGTCAATCCAAATTCCGGATCGTAATATTTGCCGTCGTAGTATAAGATCCAGTGGGCATATTTGGGCAGAAGGACTTTTAGGATACATACTTTTGGTAAAACGGAAGTGTTGTCCGCTTTCGTCATCGTCTTTGCCTGTCTGATCCCGTAATGATTCAATGCTGCTTCAATATCCTTTTTTCCCGTACCTTTGTCATTTTTCATAACGGAAACGACTTCTTCTACCGTCACGCCTGCAAGCATGGCAACACAGGCTTGACCGCATAAATATTCGGTGGGCTGTTCGATATAAGTGATTTTTTTCATGGCAAATCCTCTCCCGTTGCTATCAGTTAAAAGCGGAATAGGCATCCGCCTTTGTCACACCGTCCACATGAATATACACATCCATATAAGTGGTGCCGTTTTTCTGATATTCATGCTCAAAACAGCCGATGATATTTTCCTGCTGCTTTTCTTTGAAATTATTTGCCTGCAAGTAGTCCATGATCCGTTTATAGGCATTGGGTATCCTTTCAAATGGTTGGATAAACGGCTCCTTGATCGTGATCACGGCATAGTCGGCTTCCTTATTCTCGGAAAGGATCGCGCCGGGATGTTCTGTTTCAAAATCATCCGGAATCACGCAGGCGGCCACATAGCCGTGCAGACCGAAGCGATTTTGTTGCTCCTGTGAGACAAAGGGAAAGTCCCAGCCAAGTAACTTCACTTCAGGACATACTTCTTTCAGGCCGCTGCTTTTTGCCCATCTGTCCATATGCCCCAGCGCGTCGCTTTCCGGATCCTGTGAAATGATCACATAGCTCGCCATCCGAAACGGCGCGATCCGTTTGACCGTTATCTCTGAGTAAATGTCGCTCTGGCAGGTCAGGTCTTCCCGTACAAGGGCATCCAGCTTACAGGCAAAGATGCTGCACAGTTCCACAAGTCTGTCAAGTTCCGGGACCACCTCGTCAGCCTCCCATCTTGACACGGTCTGTCTGGTCACGTGCATCTGATCGGCAAGCTGTTCCTGCGTAAGCTTTTTTTGTTTCCGCAAAAAACTGATATTATTTCCTAAACTCATTTTTTCTCTCCATTTCCGCATTGTTTTTTATGATTATGACAGAATGAGAAAGAAAAATCCACCAACCAACATATGCTTTTTGAGGCATATATGCAACATGGCGTGTTACATTGCCTCCGACACTGCACTTTTTATCAGGCGGCAAGGATATTTACTTGAAAAAAACTGCGGCTTATTTTCTGATTCTGCAATATTCTTTCCAATTCTGCCGTCATGCTTGCGGCACGTCGGGAACTATTTCATAATGATGCAAAGTGGAGACGGTGCGTTCCGCAATCGCAGAAAAACGGGGGAAACAAAAAATTGTTGATGCGGGGCATGCTCAAGCTGAGATAAAAATGACACAGAAAGGGAAAACAGAATGAAAAAGGAAATCGGGGCAGGCTGGCGGGGAGACTGTTACCGGTTGGAACTACAAGGGAAATACGCGGATGCCTTAAACGGGAAAATCACGTCGATTCTGTTTTCAGATAATTCGTGGGTATACGCAAGTACGGCGGACGGCGGCCTTTACATGCTGTGGCCCGACAGCTATTTCGGTAGGGAAGATTCGGAAATAAAGTCTTATCAGATCACGGACGAAAGCGGCATCAGCGATCTGACTTATGCGGACGAACATATCGCATATGGAGACGGTCATTTTGTCTATTTTGAGAGGATGGAAGGATACGATGAGGAAGCAATGGAAGATTTGTATCTGTTGGAATCCATGTCGGATATGCCGGATCTTACTTATACCTTTGAAAATATGCGGAAGGGGGAGCTTCCCGAGAGCCTGCATTTGATTTATCTGACAGAAGACGCGGCATTCTACGCTTATGAAGATAATACCCATCATGTGCGCGCGGGGTATCAAGATTTCTACAGCGAAGAATATACCTTTATAATCTGTTAAACGGCAAAGAATGCTGTTACGCGGTGGACGGGGAGCAAAATATTTATTATGTGTCCATGGCGTATTTGGAGGAAAAGACCGTAGAGAAGATCACGCAGTTTGCGGAGGGCACGATCGCGGAGATTCAGGGCTTTACCGGAATACATGACGAAATGCTGATCAAAACGGCGGAAGGCAGCTATTATTTCTTTGACAGCGACAGTTTATATCCTCTGAAAAAAGTGGATGCTCTGGATGATAACTACAAAGACGCGGCGCTGCTTATGGAGGGCGATATTCTTGCTCTGGGGAATGACGGTTATCTCTATGTAGTAGAAGATAAAAATTAAATAAATTAGGAAAGAAAAACAGGACGGGAGGGACGGGATGTTCCGCATTGCGATATGCGACGACGAGGCATATTTTCGAAATCAGGAAAAGAAACTGATAGAACAGTATATGAGGGATCAGGGATATACCTGTCAGATCGATTTGTATGCGTCGGGGAAGGAGCTGTTAAGCCGGACGGATGGAGATCTGCCTTACGATATGATTTTTCTGGATATCAGTATGGAGGAAATGGACGGGCTTCAGACAGCGGAAAGGATACGCAGGCTGCACAAGGTGTTCTTTTATGTGATGGAGGACGGAGTGAAAGCGTATTCCCGCTATGACAGGCTGGATGAGGTGGAAAAGAAACTGCGGCAGTATGGTTTTAGCCGTGTCCATCAGAGTTTTCTGGTAAATATGAAGCACGCAAAAGGCGTGGAACGGTACAGGGTGACGATGGAAAACGGGACGGAGGTCAGCGTATCGAAGAAGTATTATAAGGATGTGGAAAAAGAATACATCAAAAGACAGGGGGAGATATGATGGAAGCGTATGCTTATCCTATGCTGATCTTTTATGTATCGGTTGTTTGCAATCCGGTACAAAAACGCGATGGTTCTTTCCCTGATCTTTTACAGTGTGATGCTGGTCGCGGATTATATGGCGCTCGTTGCCGCTGGAACTGTTTTTCCGGGGAAAATGTGGGATCTGTCTAACGTCTTTATCATTTACGGGCTGCGTACTGCCGGCGTTGCTTTCGCGTTTGGTATGGCTTTTGGCGTGAAAAGAATGCTTGGAAATAAGACGACGAATCTTTTTTCGGTCCGGGAATGGTGCGCTTTGGCGGCGGTTTCTCTGATCACCATCTTTGCGGTGATTTTGGTGACGATGGAAACGGATTGGATGGAGTATACAACAGGACAGCCAATCGCGGTAGACTTCTTTCATATCTATGTGATCGGCGGGATACTGGGAATCAATTTTATTGGATTTTACCTGATTCACAGCATTACGGAGAGGGAACTGAGATTGCGGGAATACGCAGTTTTCCGCGAAAAAGTAAAGCATGAAACGGCAATGTATCATTCCGTTTCCGAAAATCTGGAAAAGCAGAGAAAGAGGACCCATGAATACAAAAACCAACTTGCCGCGATCAGCGCGCTTGCGGCACAGGGAGCCTGGCAGGAACTGCGAGCGTATATTGAAAAAATTGAAATCTCGCTGCTGCACAGAATGGACGCGGTGGACACCAACCATGTGATCGTCAATGCCATTTTGAATACGAAGTACCGCGAGGCGGTGAGCAAGGGAATCGTGTTTGTGCTGAAGGTCAGCGACCTGTCGGGGCTGAAGATGGGGGAAGAAGATCTCGTCGTGATTCTTTCCAATCTGTTGAACAATGCGCTTGAGGCCTGTGAGCAGTGCGAAGAAAAGAGAATCAAGCTGAAATTTGTATTGGAAAACGGGCAGGTTGTCATTTCCGTGAAAAACAGTATGGCAGCCGAGCCGGTTGTGGAGAACGGAAAAGTGCTGACCTCAAAGACAAAGGATGCGCAGGAACACGGTATGGGGATTGAAAACGTGGCGGAAACCGTTAAAAAGTACGGAGGCAGATATATGGTGGATTACGGGAATGGTGAGTTTCAGTTTTCGATATTGATACCGAATACTTAAGAAAGGACGTCGTAATTGTGATTGCTTTATACCATATCTTGTAGTACAATAAATGTAAATACATATCTGAGCGGTGCCGAGTCACACGAACCTTTGATTTATGACGTGGGTCCCTATCCGTTACACCTATTTTTAAGGGGGGGGGGGTATGACG
>DETS01000104.1:5287-12261 GCA_002361735.1 Lachnospiraceae bacterium UBA3282
CCTATTTTTAAGGGGGGGGGGTATGACATATGCGTCATAAAACGATTCGTTTTTTGATGATAAGTCTTATCATTGTTATCATACTGTGCAGCAGTATCTTTGTTTTCCAAGTTAAGGATATGAATGAAAAGAGCGCCAGCATCATGAATGAGATCGGCGAGATTTATATGAGCGGCATGAGCGAGCAGACAACGCTGCATTTCGGAACGGTCATGCAGCTGCGGTTGTCACAGGTTGAGGCGTTGGTGCACGATCTGGAACCCAATCAGGAAAGCGGATATGAGGAGGTGCGCGGGCTGTTATCGAAAAATGCCATGGCGAGAGGATTTGACCGTCTGGCTTTTTGTATGGAAGACGATACCTTTGACCTTCTGTACGGAGAGGAAATCACGGCGGTGGATTCCGTCACGTTCATGAATGCGATCAGAAGCGGCGAGAAACGCATGGTGATGGGGACGAATGTGACGGGAGAAAATGTGATCCTGCTGAGTGTTCCTATGGCGTACGAACTGCCGGACGGCAGAAAAAGCATTTCCCTTGTCGCGGGATTTCCGGTTTCCTACATAGAGGAAACACTTTCTGCGGAATTATCGGAATCCATGTTCTATTTTGTCATCCGACGCGACGGTCTGATCGTCATACAAAGTGATGAGGAGAATGACGGTAATTATTTCCAAAAAGTCGAAAAACATTTTAGCAGCGTAGAGACGAATGCCGGGAGAGAGCGGGAGCTGACGGATTACATAGACGGGTTAAAGACCGCTATGGCAAACGGCGAGGACTACGCGAAGGAATTGTTTTTAATGGACGGCAGACGGCAGGTGTACTGCAAGAGTCTGCCGTATTCGGAGTGGTATTTGATTCTTTCCATGCCCTATAATGATTTGGACAATACGATCGACAGTTTCGGAAATGAGTGGGCGGCTACGGCATTAAAAAACGGCTTCTTCATCCTTGCTCTGTTTGTAATCGTATTTGCCTGCTATATCCAGATGACGCGGCGGCAGGTTAGAGAGATCGAGGAGATGCGGGATACCGCAGAGCGTGCAAACAGAGCAAAGAGCGAGTTCCTCTCCAATATGAGTCATGATATCCGCACGCCCATGAATGGGATCATCGGCATGACGGAGATTGCCATTGCCAATATAGACAATCCCACGAAATTGAGATCCAGCTTACAGAAGATATCCGCTTCCGGCAAACATTTGCTGGGATTGATCAACAACGTTTTGGATATGTCAAAAATGGAAAGCGGCAAACTGATCCTGAATGTGGAGCAGATTTTGCTGCCGGAGCTGATTCACGGCGTGGTCAATATCGTACAGCCAAGCACGCAGGAAAAGAAGCAGCGTTTTGACCTCCATGTGCACGATATCATTGCGGAAAATGTGTGGGGCGACAGCGTCCGCCTGAATCAGACACTGCATAACCTTTTGGGAAATGCGGTCAGGTTTACGCCTGAGGGCGGCAATATTAAATTGAATGTCTATCAGACGCCATCGGAAAAGGGCGACGCTTACGTAACGGTTCATTTGATCGTCAGCGATAACGGCATCGGTATGAGCGAGGCGTTTCGGGATAGGATTTTTGAGGCGTTTGCGCGCGAGGACAACGCCCGCGTGCAGCAGATTCAGGGAGCCGGACTGGGCCTTAGCATTACCAAGCATATCGTTGATACGATGGGAGGTTCTATCCTGGTGGAGAGCGAGCAGGGAAAAGGCAGCAGTTTTCATGTATCGCTGGATATGGAAGTGGCGCTTCTGCCTGAGGAAGCGATCGATATTCCCGCCTGGCGGACACTGGTGATTGATGACGATGAGGTATTTTGTGACTGTACGCTTGCCACGTTGAAATCCATCGGCATCCATGCGCAGTGCGCCCTGAGCGGACAGATCGCACTGGAAATGTTGGAGGAGCAGCACCAGGCAGGCAATGACTATGAGGTGATTCTTACAGACTGGAAGCTGCCGGAAATGGATGGAATAGAAGTCGCCCGTGAAATCCGCAGCAGGTACGGTGCTGCGCCGCATATTTTAATGATTTCGGCTGCTGATAACAGTGATGTTGAGGAGCGGGCAAGAGAGGCAGGCGTTAACGCCTTTATTGTGAAACCGCTGTTTAAGTCTACGCTCTATTACAATCTGCATAAATTGAAAGAGGAAGCGGCGGAGATGGAAGAAGGGAGTATCGCCTTTAACGGCGAACACATCCTGGTGGCGGAGGATAACGATCTGAACTGGGAGATTGCGAGTGCGTTGCTTTCCGGGATTGGTTTGGCTCCTGAACACGCGGAAAACGGCAAAAACTGTGTGGAATTGTTTGTGCAGTCAACGCCGGGCTTCTATCGGGCAATCTTAATGGATATTCGGATGCCTGTGATGAATGGGTTGGAAGCGACAGCTGCGATACGGGCGCTCGATCGTGAGGACGCGAAACTGATTCCCATCATTGCCATCAGTGCAGATGCTTTTTCGGATGATATCCAAAAATGTATCGATGCCGGAATGGATGACCATACTTCCAAACCGATTGACGTGAGTAAAGTGGCGGAACTGTTGCAAAAATATATGCAATTTAACCAAAATAATACAGAATAGATAAATAAAATATGGGATTTTTGTAACATATTCGTCTGGAATGTTGAAAAAGAAAGGACTATCATTAAAGATGTAATTTATTTTAGGAGGGGATAAAGATGTATGAAAAACTGAATAAGTATCGAATCAAGGAACGCCTGGTGCGGGGATTTGTGATCGCATCAGGGGTTCCGGCTATTGTGGCGGCAGTGGCGCTCATTGCCATGATCATTGTGGCGTTTCGATATTCCAATGCGTTGCATAATTACGGCTTTGCCCAAGGCGATGTGGGTAAGGCGATGACGTATTTTGCGGAGGCGAGATCGACGATGCGGGGCGTCATCGGCTACGATGAGGAAGCCGTTATCGAGAGCCTGAAAACTGCCCATACAGAGAGCATAACAAATTTTACGGCCAGCTTTGAGGCACTGGAGAGTTCTATGGTGTCTGAGGCAAATAAGAAAGTATATGCGGATATCGGTTCCAAACTGCCTGCGTATTGGGCGTTGGATGCGGAAATCATAGAACAGGGCGGCGTTACGGACAGAGCACAGTGTGCCATTGCGCAGGAGCGGGCAATCAATGAGTTGGCACCCCTCTATACGGAGATTAACGACGAGTTGATTTCCATTATGGATATCAAGGTAGAACGGGGAGACGCAACCTCTAAAATATTGACGTTTGTCTGTATCGCGCTTTCCGTGGCGATCGTGGTGATCATTTTACTTGCGATCTTTACTTCTATCCGGCTGGGCAGAAATATAGCGGACAATATAGACAAACCGCTGAATCAGTTAAAGGACAGAATGGAAAAGTTTGCGGAGGGCGATTTATCTGCGCCGTTCCCGGAGGTTGAGATTGACGATGAAGTCGGCGATGTGATTGCCTCGGCGAAGGATATGGCGGCGACGCTGGATTTCGTTATTTTCGATTTGGAATATATTCTGAGTTCCATGTCAAATTCCAACTACTCGATTCACTCAAAAGACAGCAGCAAATACAAGGGCGAGTTCCGGCAGATCTACGATTCCATGAAGCAGTTGAGAGACAATATGATCGACACGCTACGCCAAATCGGAATGTCTTCGGAGCAGGTCAATGACGGCGCTTCCAATCTGGCGGATACCTCCCAGAGTCTGGCGGAGGGCGCGACCGATCAGGCGGGAGCCGTTGAGGAGCTCCATGCGACGATCACGACGATCGCGGAGGCGGCAAAGACAGCGGCGGCTTCGGCTGAGGATGCTTACAGGCAGTCGCAGGAATATGCGGATGTGGCGGAGCGCAGCAGCGATGATATGAATGAAATGGTGGAGGCTATGGCACGTATCAGCGAGGCTTCCCAGAAGATTGGAAATATTATCTCAGAAATTGAAAATATTGCATCAGAGACAAATATGCTTTCCCTGAATGCTTCCATCGAGGCGGCAAGAGCAGGGGAGGCGGGACGAGGCTTCTCCGTTGTAGCTGATCAGATCAGGAACCTGGCAGAGGAGAGCAGTAAGTCGGCTGTGGATACCAGAGCCTTGATCGAAGGTACCCTGAAAGAGGTTGAGAACGGAAATAAGGTTGCGGAGCGTGCGGTTGCGTCGCTGGCGATCGTAGTGGAAGGCATCAGAAAGGTGGCCGAATCTTCCAAGGAGTTGAGCCTGATATCATCAAATCAGATGGCGACCATGAAAGAAGCGGAAATAGGCGTCGATCAGATTTCGGATGTCATTCAGACGAACGCGGCTGTTGCCGAGGAATCTTCGGCTACCAGCCAGGAGCTGTCCGCGCAGGCGACTACCTTGGACGAGCTGATCGCTAAATTTGAGCTACCGTAGAGTTGAGATTCAGGAGGAATTCATGGACAGACAAAACCTGACACTGTTGACAGATCTTTACGAACTGACGATGATGCAGGGGTATTTTAAGAACAAGGACCGAAACGAGACGGTCGTCTTTGATGCCTTTTACCGCAACAACCCCTGTGACGGGGGTTTTGCGGTTATGGCGGGTGTGGAGCAGTTGATCCGTTACATCGAGGAGCTTCATTTTGAGAAAGAGGACGTCGATTATCTGGCGGGGCTTGGCATCTTCGATGAGGATTTTTTAGACTATCTGGCGGAGTTTCAGTTTACGGGGGACATTTATGCCATCCCGGAGGGCACCGTGGTCTTTCCGAGGGAACCGTTGGTAAAGGTGATCGCGCCCATTATGCAGGCGCAGCTTGTGGAGACGGCGATCTTAAATATCATCAATCACCAGAGCCTGATCGCCACAAAAGCGGCGCGGGTATGTTACGCAGCGCAGGGCGACGGTGTGATGGAATTTGGACTGCGCCGCGCACAGGGACCGGACGCGGGTACCTACGGCGCAAGAGCGGCTGTCATCGGCGGTTGTGTGGGCACTTCCAATGTGCTCTGCGGGCAGCTTTTTGATGTGCCGGTAAAGGGTACGCACGCTCATAGCTGGATCATGAGCTTTCCCGATGAATACACGGCGTTTAAGACCTATGCGGACTTATATCCTTCCGCCTGCATTTTGCTGGTGGATACATACGATACCTTAAAATCGGGCGTGCCCAATGCGATTCGCGTCTTTCGGGAGATGCGGGCGGCGGGGATTCCCCTGACGTTTTACGGGATTCGTTTAGACAGCGGCGATCTTGCCTATCTTTCCAAGGAAGCGAGAAGGATGCTGGATGAGGCGGGCTTTCCCGATGCGGTGATCTCCGCTTCCAACGATCTGGATGAATTTCTGATCCGGAGCCTAAAAGATCAGGGCGCAAAGATTACGTCATGGGGTGTCGGTACGCACCTGATCACATCCAAGGACTGCCCATCTTTTGGCGGTGTGTATAAACTGGCGGCAGTCATGGGGGAAGACGGAAAGTTTATCCCTAAGATCAAGCTTTCCGAAAACAGTGAGAAGGTGACGAACCCGGGGAATAAGTCTATCTACAGAATTTACGATAAGGAGAGCGGAAAAATTCGCGCGGATTTGATCTGTCTGGCGGACGAGACTTTTGACGAGGGCGATCCGCTGCTGCTTTTCGATCCGCTGGAACCTTGGAAAAAGACGATGCTGCAGCCGGGCAGTTACAAGCTGCGAGAATTGATGGTACCCATTTTTCGGGGAGGAAAATGTTGTTACGAATCGCCGAAGGTGATGGACATTCGGGCGTATTGTCAGGCGGAGCAGGATACCTTATGGGAGGAGACCAGACGCCTGGTGAATCCGCACAGGGTACACGTAGACCTGTCGAGCAGGCTGTATGATGTGAAGATCGCGCTTCTTGAGCAGACTTCTCATCGCCTCTTCGCAACAGGTTGCTCAGAAATAGGGTGAGTGAATGGCGATAGCGGCGCTCGTTTTTGCTGTATCATAGAAATGATGCTTGCAAAAGCGGGCGCTTTGTGTTACCCTAAATGTAAGAGCTTACATTTTAGCGTAACAGGAAGATAAAGATGGGGAGGGGTTACATGAGCAGACTGGAAATTCCGATACCAAACAAGGCGCAGCTCGTGGTGGAGGAACTTTACAGAGATTTGGAGAGAAGGATCGAGTCAAGCCCGTCGGGGCTGTGCCCGATCGACATGTCGAAGGCATTTCTGGAATTGTGCCACGCGCAGTCCTGCGGTAAATGTGTGCCGTGCAGGGTGGGGCTGGGACAATTAAAAGCCATGATAACGGATGTGCTGGAAGGCAGGGCGACGTTAGCTGTTTTGGATGCAATAAAGGAGACCGCGGAATGTATCATGGAGTCGGCGGACTGCGCGATCGGCTATGAAGCAGCCAATATGGTGTACAAAGGTTTGCAGGGGTTCCGTGAAGAATATGAGGCGCATATCGAACAGGGACGCTGTACCTGTACCTATCAGCAGCCCGTGCCCTGCGTCTCCCTGTGTCCGGCAGGGGTGGACATTCCGGGATACATAGCCCTCGTGTATCGATCCTCATACGCTTACGGAGAAACCCTGCGACAGACCGATGGAGGAAGGCACCGGAGCGGGCGTCATTTTCGGAACCACCGGCGGTGTGATGGAGGCGGCGGCCAGCCCATCAAAGACGGGATGGAGCTTGCCGATAAAAGGAGCGAGACCCTGCGGGATCTGGACAAGCAGGCGTCCCTCAGATTCTCTCACGAAAATCCCGATATCGTAACGCTGTACGAGGAGTTTTTGGAGAAGCCGTTATCGCACAAAGCCCATCTTCTTTTACATACGGAACATGAAAAAAAGTAGGCGTATATACTTGACAAAATCGTAAAAATATTGTTTACTTTTTGTAAGCGCTTACACATAATGTGAGCGGGAGAAACAAAAATGGAAGGCGATGGAGGTGGGATTAAAAAATCACACTGATGTGCTGATTTTTCAATCGCGAGTTTGTGTCGGAGCCACAAACTCGGAATCG
>DETS01000087.1:0-164 GCA_002361735.1 Lachnospiraceae bacterium UBA3282
AAGGTCGGGGGTTCGAATCCTCTAGCGCACGTAATGTTATCGAAAGAACGGGAATGCTTTATTAATGGCATTCCCGTTCTTTTTGCAACTACAAAAATGAAAATAGATATTGACAAACTGTTCATACTGTATATAATATAATATATACAGTATATACTGATGGC
>DETS01000087.1:476-14095 GCA_002361735.1 Lachnospiraceae bacterium UBA3282
GAGCTGCCGATTTATGCGCAGATCAGAGAGCAGCTCAAGGAACAGATCTTAAACGGACAGATTCCCGAGGGAGAAACCCTGCCATCAATTCGTCAGCTGGCAAAGGAAATAGGCGTGAGCGTTATCACCACCACTCGCGCGTACAGCGAGTTGGAGGCGGAAGGCTTTATTGCCACCATGCAGGGAAAGGGCAGCGTGGTGCTTGCCACGGATAATTCCCTCCTGCGGGAGCAGTATCTTCTGCGGATTGAGGAAGGGCTGTCCACAGCCATTGAGACAGCGCGGGCGATGGGAATGTCCGAGGAGGAACTGCGGGATATTTTTAATCATTTACTGGAAACATAATACAGGCATGGAGGAAAGATTGAAAAAGAAAGCTTAGGCTTGGAGGATGACTATGGAACTTTTGGAAGTAAAAAAATTATCGAAACAATATAAAAATTTTGCCCTGCAGGATATCAGTTTTACTCTGCCCAAGGGCTATATTATGGGTTATGTGGGAGCCAATGGTTCAGGAAAGACGACGACTTTGAACCTGATCACGGGCATTCAGAAAGGAAACGGCGGAGAGGTGCATATCGACGGGCTCTCCCGCGAGGAGGATGAGAGGGCGTATAAGGAGAAGATTGGCTTTGTGGGAGACGACTGCTATTTCCCCGGTGATTTTAAGATCAAACACATCCGCCGTGCGTTACAGGACTTTTATCCGACCTTTTCCGGAGAGAAATTCAACGGGTTGATCCGTGACTGGAAACTGCCGGAGAATAAGCCGACCAAGGACTTTTCCAGAGGCATGAAGACTCTGCTGATGTTTGCCTCGGTGTTTGCCAGAGAGTCAAAGCTGTTAGTGCTGGATGAGGCCACAAACGGTCTGGATCCGGTGATGCGTACGGAAGTGTTAAAACTGCTGCAGTCGTATGTGATGGACGGGGAGCGGAGCGTGATCTTTTCCACGCACATCTTAAATGACCTGGAGCAGATTGCGGACTATATTTACTTTATCCACGAGGGCAGAACGGTTCTCTATGAGGCGAAGGATGAGCTGATCGAAAGCTTCCTGCTGGTGAAAGGCGAGATGGCAAAAATCCCGCCTGCGCTGAAAAAAGAGCTGATCGGGCTGGATGAGAATGCCTACGGTTTTGAGGCAATCTTGCCAAGCGATAAGGCGGAACTTTTGGGAAATGCGTTCCTCTGCGAGAAGCCGACCATCGATCAGATTGTGGTACACTACATTAAAAGCGCTTAAATTGTGCAAATAGCATAATCATCACAGACGCGCTTGCGCTCCGTCGAACGTAGTGGCACTAGGCTCGAAAGAACCTCACCAAGTACCAACGTTCTCCAAGGGTCTGCTAATGATTAGCTATTTACACAATTATCCCAACATTGTAATGAGTTTTGTAAACATTTAATACGTGATATAATGGAGAGGAGAAACCGAAATGAGAGCATTATATTATACAAAGATAGACTATATGTTGACAAGGAAACAGATGCGTATCCTGCCGTTCTTTTTCCTGCTGGCATTGTTCGTGAGCAGAAGTACGAGCGAAGGCGGACTTTCCCTGTTAGTGGGTTGTTCGTATGTGGTGTTTATCGCTTCGATCTTTTCAACGGCGCCTTTTGCATACAGTGGCGGAAAAAATAAGGGATTCCTGCTGCTGCTTCCCGCGACGGTGAAGGACAGGGTGGCGGGACGGTTTCTGTACGGTCTGTCGTTTGTGGCAATGCTGGGACTGCTCTGCGCCGCACTTTTTGGTATCTGCAAAATGACGGGGATGGAGGTTTCGCGTTGGATGATAGCGGCGGGATTGTGCGAACTGGCGATCGGGATCGTGCTGGTGACGCTGCAGAACCTGTTTTTCTATCTGTTCGGAGAAGGGAAAGATAACTGGCAGTATCTGAATAATATCGTAAGAACTGCGCCGGGCATGGCGATGTTTTTTGGGACGAGCGCTTTGGTCGGAGAGGTGCAGGATGCGGCAGCCGCCGGCACGCTGCCGGATCTGGAGACTTTATCCGGAAAGATGATGCAGGCGGGCGTGGTTTCTGTAGCGGCGGCATTGCTCTTGACGGTCATTGCGGCGGTGGTCTGCGCGAAAGTGATCAGCAGGCGGGATTATGCGTGAGTGTGCCTTCGCAGAAAACTCAGGCATGGAGGGATTGTTTGGAGAGGTGAAGTGATAGAACTTCACCTCATTTTGACTGAGGGAAATTTGAGGGAAATTTGGTTCTTTTACTTGCAAAACGAGGAAGAATACTGTAAAATAGTGACGTTATCATTATTTTATTTATTGTTTTTTGATACAGTTTTCAGGTGGAGGAGAGAGGAAATCATGACAAAGACATGGAGCGTTACAGACAGTATGGGCAATAATCACCACATTACCTTTCAGAAGGGTGGCTTCGGCGGTGCGAAGTGTATCGTGGACGGAGATGCCTACAAAATGAAATCAAAGAACTGGGTCATTTGGATGGCGGATCATCAGATCAGCATCCCCGGAGCAGAGTGCAATTTAGTCGTAGTGGGTAATAAGGTGCGTTTGGCAGTAAACGGCACTTATTTAGAGGACGGTACGCCTTATGAGCCGATCAGGAATATCCCGATGTGGGTCAATATCATGACCCTGTTGAATCTGATCATTGGCTGGTTTATGATCGGTCTGCTCGGAGTGTGCATAACCATTCTGGGTGATTTATTAACATTTAATTTATGTTTGAAAAAGAAGAATAGCGTAGCTTTGGTCGTGCAGATCCTTCTTTTGGTATTCGTGATTGTGGGCGGTTACTTTATTCAAAAAGCCCTTGGAACCTTTTAGGCTGAAATGGGAAGCTTGGTTGAAAAGAAAGGAAGACAGAGATGGACGAAAATCAAAACTACGGTTACAACGATGGTACATATAACGGGCAGGATGGGGCGTCCGCACAGCAGTCCTACGACAATCAGCAGCAATATGGCGGGCAGTCCTATGACAATCAGCAGTACGGCGGACAGCCTTACGACAATCAGCAGCAGTATGGCGGGCAGTCCTACGATAATCAGCAGTATGGTCAGCCCCAGAATAATCAGCAGTACGGGCAGGCGCCGTATGGTCAGCAGGCGGGGCCGCAGTATACGCAGGTGCCGTATGGGGCACAGCAGCAGTATAACCAGCAGAATTTCGGGCAGCCGGTCAAGGCGGTAGTCTACGATACGGTTCCGGATGCGGCGAGCGGTACGTCCGTGACCGCGCTTGTTTGTGGTATTTTAG
Organism: Lachnospiraceae bacterium UBA3282; assembly: GCA_002361735.1. Taxonomy (GTDB): domain Bacteria; phylum Bacillota; class Clostridia; order Lachnospirales; family Lachnospiraceae; genus UBA3282. The sequence goes on from DETS01000087.1 coordinate 3,728, forward strand.
GATTGATCTTTTTCTGGGTACCCGGACTGGATTTCATCCTTTGTCTGGTGGGTCTGATCTGTGCGATCGTGTCACTGGTCAGAGGAAGCGGCGGAAAGGGAATGGCGATCGCAGGGCTGATTCTTTCGGTTATCGCCGGTATCCTTACCCTGATTTTCCTGTATTTGTTTGCGCTGGGTATGATGTTTATGTAGGGAAATAAAATGACACATTTGTCATAAATGAGACATGAGATAAGGGAGCCGACGGCTCCCTTTTTCGTCCTGTAAGCTTTCTGTAATTCGATGCAAAAAAATAGAAAAGTCTGTCCGATTTGAAACTTTTTACAGAGTTGAATCGTATTATCAGTAGGACGACAAAATAAGATATGATAAGATAAGGGTGTTTGAAACTAAGAGAGACAAAGTGACAAAAGGGAACACGAGGGGATGGAGCAGGACTGGAGCTATCTGGCGGAGGAGTATAGAGCCATGCTGTATCGAATCGCCTTCTCGAACATGAAGAACCGTGCGGATGCCGAGGATGCGGTGCAGGAAGCTTTTCTGCGCTATATGAAGGAGGATGCACCGATTCAGAACAAGGAACATGAGAAGGCATGGCTTATACGAACCACCATTCATATTTGTCTGGATATTTTAAAAAGCGGCTGGTATCAGAGGACAGTGCCCTGGGACGAGTCCTTTGAAAGTGCGGCGAAAAATATCTATCTGCCTTATCAGATCAGGGACGATCTGACGCTGGAGGCAGTGCTGCAGCTGCCAACGCACTACAGGAATCCCATCTACCTTTTCTATTATGAGGATTACTCGATTCACGAGATTGCAGGCATTCTCAATGAAAAGGAGGGGACGATCAAGACGAGGCTGCGCAGAGGCAGGGAGGAAGTCAAAAAGATTCTCACAGCAAGGAACACGGAAGGGAGGCCGTAACAATGGGAATACAAGAGGTACAGGGGGCGAAGGAAGCGCCCGCATATCAGAAAAAGAAGAAGGCAGGAAGCGGAGAAGGCTTTCAGGAAAGCCTGATGCAGAATTTAAGAGTCAGAGAGCAGGATGGGGAGACGTGCGCGGATTCCGCTCAGGGCAAAAAGCGGTCAAAAGAACCGTCCGAGGCAGCCAGGATCGGTGTGACAGGCGGCGTGCGGGTGAATGCAGCCATGTTGACGGAGGCTGTGCAGGCGGAGAAGGTGCGGCATATGCGTTATGAGGAGAGCGATCATGTGGAGATCGCGGTGACAGAAGGATATACCCTGAAGGGAAAGCGTCTGGATGAGGTTGAGGAGCCTTTGCGGGATTCGAGTGAAAATATGACAGATGTGTCAGAAGAGAAAATGGCGGAGGGGCGCAGAGGTAGCAGGGTTTATGTGGAAGCGAAGTATGAAGATGGCAGAATAGAAGCATATCGAGTGGAAATGGATCGGGTTTCGCAGGATACGACACACACCATTGAGCGGTTTGCTTTGGAGACGATGCAAGAGACATAATGCTTCATAAAGAGCGCTTAAAAAGGAGGAAATACGTTATGATTCACAATGATGTCTATATGGGACAGAGAATGCTGACGGGGTACAAAACAAAAAACAAGTCGTACAATCCGGCGAAAGTTTTGGAGAAACAGATGAAATCGGCGAATAAGTGGAAGATGGAGAGTATGGAGGGAACCGTTGATCCGAACAGTTTTGCCACGAAATTAAAGCAAGCCGATGAATATGCGGCGTCAGGAGAACATCACAGTGCGACGGACTCTATCGGCATCATGCTGCGGCAGATGGATGAGCCTAAGGCGGGCGAGCCGGTGACCAAGGATTTCTTTCACAATGGTGCGCGGGTTTCCATCACGAAGGACACCATGTACGGAACCAGTATTACCATCGGCGGCAGCTCGAATCCGGATTGGATTCATGTAGATACTTCCGTGGGAACGGTTCATGTCGATCTCAACGATATGACCAGCCTGATGAAGTGCCTGGATCTGTTTTCTCCGGAAGACTTAAACGCCATTCTCGCAAAAATTCAGGAAGTGAAGCAGGCAAGGGAGGCGATGAATCAGATCGACCGCATGCAGGATGAATTGGTGAAAAACGGCCGCGACCGGGAAAAGGAAGGCGGAGAAGACGGCGGCGAACAGTCTGTAAGCGAAGCCGTAGGCGTGGTCAGTGCGGAGGAAATGCACGAGATCGAGGAAAAGCGGGAGAAGAAATTTATCGGGTGATCGGCATATCTGCGTAAGCGAAACGGTACTTGTGCGCTGCATCGGAAGGATTTGACGAAATGAGAGGGATGCAGTACACTGGAACGGAGAAATAATGAGCTTACAAAAAGGAGATACAGACGGACCGATGCAGAAGAAAATAGCGGTGATCAATGACATTGCGGGATACGGAAGATGCGCCATGACGGTGCTTCTTCCGATTATTTCTTATCTGGGGGTGCAGGCGTGCCCGCTGCCTACCTCTATCTTTTCGAGTAATACCGCGTTCCCTGATTTTTTTATGGATGATTATACGGATCGGATGGAGGCGTATCTGGAAAGCTGGGAGAAGATCGGGCTGCAGCATACCTTTGACGGCATCGCCACAGGGTACTTGGGTTCTGTCAGGCAGATCGAGATTGTGAAACGCTTTGTCAGGGAATTTGCCAGAGAGGATACCCTTGTGATCGTGGATCCGGTGATGGGGGATCACGGCAGACTATACTCTGCCTATACGGTAGAGTTATGTACCGAATTGAGAAAATTGCTGACACTTGCCGATATTGTCACGCCGAATTTGACGGAAGCATGTCATCTGGCGGATATCCCTTACAAAGAGAAAAGTTGGAAACGAGAGGAACTGTTTGCTATGGCGGAGCGCCTTTCGGCAATGGGACCTTCTTATGTTGTGATCACGGGGATTCCGCAGGGAGAGTATCTTGCAAATTATGTCTTTGTGAAGAACACGCAGGAGGAGCCTGCGGCACGTCTGATCCGCGTCCATAGGGCGGGAGAGGAGCGCTGCAGCACCGGGGATGTGTTTACTGCTGTGATCGCGGCGGATGCCGTAAACGGCGTTCCCTTTGAAAAGTCGGTCAGAAAGGCGGCAGGCTTCGTGAAGCGCTGCGTTGAGGAGGCGGTGACGCTTGGGACGCCGCCCGCCGAGGGAGTACCGTTTGAACAGGTGCTGTGGAAACTGAAGCGCAGTTAGCAGTGCGGCACTGCTCAAGAGGATAATGGGTATTCGAGTTCGAACGGGTATCCTTCCTTTTTATTCTTTTCGGAGAGGGTGTCCGTCTCAATCACGTAGAAATCATCACTCTTGATAACTTCCTTCATCTCCTCGCGAATGGTTTCAAAGTCTGACACATGGGTAGAGATTCTGCGGCAGGCAAAACTGCCCTCGCCGATGGTGCGTACATTTTCCGCGACATCCTCCGAAGCGGGAGCGTCCCCGGTGATCGTGAGGAACATATGGCGCTGATACTGTCCGTTATGATATTCATGCAGCACACCGGAAGGGTAGGCTACCACGGTGCCCATCTGCTGGGCAGTGACAAAGAGCTTTAAGATATACTGTCCATAATATTTCGGAACGTCCATTTCTTCCAGAGGCACGGTGAGCATCCGTCTGGTTACGATCTCGTTGTGATAAAAACCGTCCGGTAGCAGGATGCCGCTCCTGCTCTCGGGAATCTTTGCCAGTCCCGTCACGGAGCTTGCCATATTCTGTAAGGTTTCCTGCAGGGTGGCAAGGCAGTTATGGATATCCATGATCTTTTGCTCCGCCAGGATTTTCCCGTCGTAGAGGAGCTTCTGCAGATTGATGGAAGAATTTTCCACATAGTTGTTCAGATCCTTTAAGGGGATACCCAGTTTGATGCAGACTGTGATTGCGTCCAAAAGGTAGAGCTGATCCTTTGTGTAGTAGCGGTAATTGGTCTCCGTGTTGACAAAGGCGGGTTTCAAAATCCCGATCTGGTCGTAGTAGCGCAGAGATTTGATGCTCACATTTTTTAATTTGGAAACTTTTCCGATGGATAGATACTGACTCATGCTTTCACTCCTATAACGGGATAGATTATCCTGAATTTCCGATAAAGTAATCTCATAGTAATCCAAACTATAACCCATTGGGAGAGTTCGGTAAGTCATATTTTGTCACAAAATTTGAGAGAAAACAAGTCCTTTTAAGAAATTAGTGGTGAGGAAAATTTGACCTACAAGATGCTGTATAGCTGTATGAAAAAGAGAAGATTGTTTTATGCTTTTCCATCTGTTATAATCTATTGATAGAAAACGCTTTGGGATGGAAGATTAAAAATCAGCAAAAACACTTCGGAATGGAGGAGAACTATGGCAAACATAACAGTGAGATATTTTTCAAAGTGCTTAATGAGACCCACTACTTTTGAACTGTTTCTGCCCAACGATTCGCGCGATGATCTGCCGCCGGATGAGGAGCGGGAAAAATACGGCAACCGTCCGATGAGGACGCTGTTTTTGCTGCATGGTTATACGGGCTGCGCGGAAAATTATGTTCCGGCATATCTTGCGGAGCGCTATCATTTTGCGGTCGTGGCGCCTAACGGGGAGAACGGCTTTTGGCTGGACGGCATATCGACGGGACATCGGTTTGCGACACTGCTTGGTGAGGAGATTCCCGAATATCTGAACAAGACGTTTGGACTGGCAAAAAGCGCTGACGATACCTGTATCCTCGGACTGTCGATGGGCGGATTCGGCGCGCTGCATACGGGGCTTGCCTATCCTGACCGCTTTGGAAAGATCGGTGCTATGTCCTCGGCGCTCATTGTGCATGAAGTAGCGGGGATGAAACCCGGGCATGACAATGGCGTTGCCAACTATGAGTATTATCGGGAATGTTTTGGCGAGCCGAAACAGCTTTTGCAAAGCGATAACAATCCCGAGACGCTGGTCGATAAACTTCTGGCGGCAAAGAAAAAAATACCGGAGATTTACATGGCTTGTGGAACAGAAGATTTTCTGCTGGAACAGAATCGGGAATTTCATCGTTTTCTGGAAGATAGAAAGGTGCCGCACGAGTACTTTGAAAGCAAGGGCATCCATGATATGGTATTCTGGAACGAGTACACCGAGAAGATCGTGAAGTGGATGTTCGCGTGACGGATTTGATAATGCAGAGCATAAAAATAATTCCCCCGGATGCGAGGGAATTATTTTTATTTTCATATTATGTTCCGTGAAGATAATCCGAGTCCGCGAAGCGGATCTCGAAAGTTAATTTCGTAGAAATTTACTTTACCCTAGTGTAACTACCACATCATAGTTCGTCTTCCCCCTCTCATAGGGAACCACGCAGCCGTCAACAGCCTTTCCGTCCACGGTGATGGACTTTACGCCCTTCTCCACGTTATCGGGATTTACGACCTTAATGTTGTAGGTACCTTCTCTGAATTTACGGGTCAGGGTAAAGTCGCCGAAGCCCTTCGGTACACAAGGATCGATGCTTAAGCCCTTGTGGGTCGGGTAAACGCCCAGGATGTGCTGGGAGACGTTTACAAAGGTCCAGGCTGCCGTACCGGTCAGCCAGCTGTTCTTTGCTTCGCCGTGGAATTTTGCGTCCGCGCCCGCCACCATCTGGGAGTACACGTAAGGCTCCGTGCGGTGGATCTCGCTGAACTCCTCCACATAGGCAGGGCAGGTCTTTTGATAGATCTCAAAGGCTCTGTCGCCGCGTCCGATGACTGTCTCCGCAATGGAGACCCAAGGATTATTATGGCAGAAGATTCCCGCATTCTCCTTATACCCGGGCGGGTAAGAGGAAATCTCGCCAAGCTCTAAGTGGTATTTGGTGTAGGCGGGCTGTAAGATCATCACGCCGTACTTGGTATCCAGTTTTTCTTTCACGGAATCGAGCGCTTTCTTTGCCAGCCCTTCCTTTACGCCAATGCCGGCGAGCGGGCAGAAACCGTTGGATTCGATGTAAATCTGACCCTCCTCGCATTCCTTGGAACCGATCTTTTTGCCGTAAGCGTCGTAGGCGCGGACAAACCAGTCGCCATCCCAGCCATCCTTCAATACCGCGTCATACATCTTCTGCACTTCGGCACGGGCGCGGTCAGCCTCCGCCTGATCGTTCATCAGCTCACAGAGCTGCGCGTACTCCTCGCCGTACTTGACGAACATGCCGGCAATGAAGACGGATTCCGCCACGGGGCCTTCGGAGGGACCGAAGGTCTGGAAGGATTCGCCGGGATGCTCTGAGAAGCAGTTTAAGTTCAGGCAGTCGTTCCAGTCGGCACGGCCGATCAGCGGCAGATTGTGAGGTCCTTTGTGGTTTACGATATAGTCAAAGGAACGTTTTAGATGCTCCATCAAAGATTTTGCGACACTCATGTCATTATCGAAAGGCACCTGTTCCGTGAGGATGGACGTATCGCCGCTCTCGCGCACATAGGCGGAGGTGCCGGCAATCAGCCACAGCGGATCGTCGTTGAAGCCGCTGCCGATGTCGGAATTGCCCTTTTTGGTGAGAGGCTGGTACTGGTGGTAAGCGCTGCCGTCCTCGAACTGGGTGGAAGCGATATCAATGATACGCTGTCTCGCGCGATCGGGGATTAGGTGTACGAAGCCCAACAGATCCTGACAGGAATCTCTGAAGCCCATGCCGCGGCCGATGCCCGACTCATAATAGGAAGCGGAGCGGGACATATTGAAGGTCACCATACACTGATACTGGTTCCAGATATTGACCATGCGGTCTACTTTATCGTTTGAGGACTTCACCGTATACTTGGAGAGAAGCTCGTTCCAGTAAGCATTCAGAGCCGCAAAAGCCTTATCGACATCCGCGTCTGTCTGATATTTTGCCAGCATTTTCTCCGCGGGTTTCTTGTTGATGATGCCGGGCGCTTCCCATTTCTGGTCTTCGGGATTCTCGATGTAACCGAGAACGAAGACAAAGGTCTTGCTCTCACCGGGAGCAAGGGTCACGTTGATCTGATGGGAGGCGATGGGGGACCAGCCGCTCGCCATGGAATTGGTTGCCTGTCCCTTCTCAACGACTTCGGGATTCGCTGCGCCGCGGTATGCGCCAAGGAAGGCGTCGCGGCTGGTATCGAAGCCGTCAACGGGCGTGTTTACGGAGTAAACCGCATAGTGGTTTCTGCGTTCTCTGTACTCTGTCTTATGATAGATCGTGGAACCGATCACTTCCACCTCACCTGTGCTTAAGTTACGCTGGAAGTTTCTGGAATCATCATCCGCGTTCCAAAGGCACCACTCCACATAGGAGAACAGGGAAATGGTTTTCGCGCTGCCGCCCTTGTTGGTCAGATTCACCTGACTGATCTCGCAGTTGTCATCCATGGGGATGAAGGTGAGGACGGAAGCTTCCAGGTCGTTCTTTGCGCCCGTGAAACGGCTGTAGCCAATCCCGTGGCGGCATTCGTAGCTGTCAAGCTCCGTCTGTGTCGGTTTCCAGCCGGGGTTCCAGACGGTATCTCCGTCTTTTATGTAGAAATACTTGCCGTTGATGTCGTTTGGCACATCGTTGTAGCGGTAGCGGGTCATGCGAAGGAGTTTCGCATCCTTATAGAAGGTGTAGCCGCCGCAGGTGTTGGAGATCAGGGTAAAGAACTCGTTGCACCCCAGATAGTTGATCCAGGGCAGGGGGGTTTTTGGGGTGGTGATGACATACTCGCGGTTTGCATCATCGAAATAACCAAATTTCATAGTGCTTGTCTCCTTTTGATTTGTTGTGGGTTTCTGTGTTTCCGCTGGTGATGGAAGAAAAGTAAACGTTTAAGTAAAACAGTCTTTCGATTGCATACATAAATTATACAGAAGAATTTTGGAAAAAGCAATCCATATAATATTTTCCTTGAAAAATCCAGAAAGACACGAAATTCATTGCATTGTAGGCGAATGTATTGTACAATGAGAATACGAAAACGATTAAGATAAAATCGGCGGATCGGGCGGGGACATTTGCGGCCGTGAGGGGTATGACGAGGGGTATGATATGGTATCAATGAAGGATATCGCGGCGGCCTGCGGTGTGTCCGTGGCCACTGTCAGTAAAGCGCTCAACGATCAGAGCGATGTCGGAAGGGAAACAAAACAGCGCATCCGCCGAACGGCTGAGGAGATGGGCTACTTTCCCAATACAGCGGCCAAGATGCTGAAAACGAATCGCAGTTATAATATAGGCGTTCTATTTAACCACGAGGATTACAGCGGCCTGACCCACGACTACTATGCGTTTGTGTTGGAAAGTCTTAAAAATACCGTAGAGAAGAAGGGCTATGACATCACTTTTGTCAATACCAAAAAGCGCCTTGCGGGAACTTCAAGCTATCTGGAGCATTGCAGGTCTCGGGGATTTGACGGTGTTGCCATCGTTTGTTCGGATTTTTATTCGCCGGAAATTTTGCAGCTGGTGAGGGGCGGTCTTCCTATCATCACGCTGGATCATCTTTTTAACAATGTCAGTGCGGTCATGTCGAACAATGTGCAGGGGATGCAGGATCTGCTGACCTATATTTATAAGAAGGGTCATCGCAGGGTAGCCTATATTCATGGGGCGGATTCTGCCGTTACCCAAAGCAGATTATCCTCTTTCTATCGGACGGCGGCACAGCTTGGGCTGACAATACCGGATGAATACATCCATATGTCGCCTTATCGTGATACCAAGGGGGCATATGCGGAAACGGTGCGGCTGCTCAACCTGAAAGAGCCGCCTACCTGTATTCTTTATCCGGATGATTTTTCCGCTTTTGGCGGTTATAATGCCATTCAGGAGCGGGGACTGCGGGTTCCGGAGGACATTTCCATTGCGGGATATGACGGCATCAGACTCGCCAGGCACATTGAACCTACGCTGACGACGTTGTGGCAGGATACGGAGGAGCTGGGACGCCGGGTGGGAGAGAAGCTGATCAGCCTGATCGAGCATCCCAAAACGACGCTGGTGGAGACCATCGTGGTGGAAGGGCATGTGTTTGCGGGAAACTCCGTATTGGATCTTAGAGGGAAAAAATAATGATTTTATTTGACCAGAGCAGATTAAAGGCATATGATGGTCTTACGAGGCTGTGCGAGTACGCGGGAAAAGCAGAGGAATGGCAGCAGGGTCTTTGGGAGGCTCTTTTGACGGACAGGGGACTGTATGATGCTTTTGTGTATTATTTGGAGCACCATGCGCTGCCGGATGAGCCGAAGTGCGGCGGATATTCCCTGACGGATCTCTATGTGTGGCAGATGGAGCAGGATAATCTGCGCCGCGATACGGGAAAGAACACGGCACAGTGTAATAAAGAAGACATGGTGCTGCGGGCATTTATGACGATGGCTAAGATGCAGCAGGACCCGGAGGCGTTTTTGCGGAAGCTGCGTGATTGGAAGGGCATGGATCAGACGATGTGACCGCAGAGTGACCGATGACAGACAGAGGAAAAAAGATGGATCGGACGGAATTTATGGACAGGCTGCAGCGTTCGCTTGCCGGGGGAGTAAACAGTTCCCAGGTGGCAGAGAATGTGCGCTACTATCAGGATTATATTGATATGGAAATCAGGAAAGGCAGGAGCGAAGCAGAGGTGCTCTCCACGCTCGGCGATCCGAGACTGCTGGCAAAGAGTATCATCGAGGCGAATAAGCGTGCGGGTTACGTCGAGGGGACGAATCAGAATTTCGACGAGGAGACACAGGAGGACGTCAGATCGCAGGAGGGCAGAGTTTCCGGCGGCGCCATGCGCGTGCCGGGCTGGCTCATCATTCTGTTTGTGGTCGTGATCGCGCTGCTGATCATCGGTGTAGTCTTTTCGGTTATTTCTCTTTTAGCGCCCATTATCATTCCGGTGCTGATCGTGGTGCTGCTGTATCATTTTATCCGCAGCAAATAACAATCATAAAATACAACAGGTCATCTTTGCGGGATGACCTGTTGAGGGGAGTATAAAAAATTGATATAAGGGTCTGTAGGCGGAGAATGAAGGGGTATCTCCGTCTACATTTATTATTATAGTCCTTTTTTGAGAAAAAGCAACAAAAAATAGTACCAAAGTACCAACATTGCTTTTGGTGCATTTATCTAAAAAAATAGTACCAAAGACCTAGTATGTCGCTGAATAAGTTTTTGAAATCTTTCTCATACTATTTCTGTAACACGAAACCAATCAGGAGGTATGGAAGATGTCTAAAAACGATTTTAACCAGAACAGCCAGCAGAATGACAAGCAGCAGGACAAGAACAACCAGAACAACTCAAAGAACAGTTCTAACAGCAGCTCCGGCAACAGCTCTAAGAACAGTTCCGGCAACAGCAGCAAGGACAACTACTAAGCGCTGCCTGATCAAAGGGAGGACGTGCGACGCGTCCTCCCTTTCGCTAGGGTAAAGTTTTTGTAG
>DETS01000083.1 GCA_002361735.1 Lachnospiraceae bacterium UBA3282
GGCGGAATTGGCAGACGCGCTGGATTTAGGTTCCAGTGGGAGACCGTGCAGGTTCAAGTCCTGTTATCCGCATAAACAGGGGGTTTTGAGACATTTGAGGTGTCTTGGAAGCCCCCTTTGTCGTGTATTTGACAGCAATTTTGACAGCAACTAAAATCCGTTGTCCTTCAAATCCTTCACAAGGTTTACATAAAATTCCCGCACATCAAATCCGCGAATGTTCTCCCGATTCAAATCGATCATGTCTCCATGCGAAATGCCCCGGCCGTCGGGGACGGAAAGCGATGTGAAATCTGCACCCCAGACGGCGCTTTCCAAAGAGACCAGTCCGTCGTTTTCGCCGTCGAAATGTTTGACCAGCGGATATGCCATATTTAAAGGAAATCTGCCGCCGGAGGCACAGTTCATGATACTGCCTACGCTCTGATAACGAACGTGGTCATCGTCGGGCAGCTTTTCATTTCTGAGAGCGCAGGCGGAAGCTGTCAGATCCTGCACGGCGGAGAGAAAGTCGGGATTGGGATCACCAAATTTCTTCAGCGCGGCATTGTATTTGCGGGCTACGCTTTTTTGCACTTTCTGCGGAATCTTTTCCAACAGATAATCAGCAAAGATACAGCCCCTGTGCGGGGTGTTGACGGTGGTAAGTGACGCCACATAGGGTGCGGCGCCGCAGGCGCTGATCGCGTATCTGCTGTCGAGACCGCCCTTGGAGTGCGCGATAATGTTTACTTTTTCACAGCCGGTTTCCCGGACAATGGAGCGGATGCGATCCGCCAGCTCCTGTCCGCATTCAGACACGGACGCAGCGGACTGCTGGCTGCCGTAATAGATCGTGGCGCCGTTTTGTTTCAGGGCGTGGGGGATCCGCCCCCAGTAATTAAAGAAACGGAAATCGCGGAAAAACACGCCGTGTACAAGTAAGAGCGGATATTTAGTCTCACAGATACGGCTCTCGGCGCGTACCTGATCCAGCAGATATTTTTCCTTTTCAAAGGCGGCTTCGTTTGCCGTGATGGAGATGATGCGGCACAGCGCCCAGATGTGGACGAAAGGGATAAAACCGCAGACGATACCGATGACGCGCCACTTGATGCCAAGTTGCACGGAGGTCGTGTATACACGGATGATGCCGTTCCAAAAAAGGACGGATTCCATCAGGATCAGAAGCAGAAGACTGATCAGCCGACCGATACCGTAACCAACCCCGGTGCTGTCAGGTTTTAGGAAAAAAGAATACAGGATGGCAAACACGGAGTCGGCTATGGTCGTTGTGAGAAAAAGCTGCAGCAGGGCGGCGCCGTCCTCTAAAATCGCGTTTCGCCTGCCGGCAGCCCGGCGGCGTGTGAAGCGGGGAAAGATATTGATAAACAGAAAGAGAAAAAAGCCCGTCATGCACGCGAAAATGGTGAGCGCGGCACGAGACGGCGTAAATAAGGCGTTTCGCAGATGGGGATCCGTAATATGGGGAATCAGGATATAGAGGGCGCTCATTTCCGCGAATAAGATAAGTGCTGAGATTATTTTTCCTGGTTGTTTCATGAATACCTCCATATCGGGACGTCTTACCGCAATGGAAAGCGCCGGGATTGTTTGAAATGATCCTACCGGACCTTTTTTCATGGTAACACATCGGAAGCAAAATGAAAATGAAAAGAAGAACAGAGAAAGAATAGAGGTTGCTTTTTCCTGCTTATGCGGGTAAGATGACAAAAGAATCAGAAATGACGAATCTGGAACAGCGATTTAAAAAAGGAAGTGTTTGCATGGATGCAAAAAAGACAATGACCCGCGAGGAGCGAATGGCGACAGAACCGATCGGACGTCTGATGGTGAGTATGACGCTGCCGTCGATCCTTGCGCAGATCATCAATATTTTATACAGCATCATAGACAGGATCTACATCGGGCATATGGAAGGCGTGGGAGCAAATGCGCTGACGGGCGTGGGTGTTACCTTCTGTATCACGGTTTTCATTTCCGCCTTCTCGGGATTTGTCAACAGCGGCGCGGCGCCGTTGGCGGCTATCTGGCTGGGGAAGCAGGACAGGGATCACGCGGAGAAGATTTTGGGAAACAGCGTCAGTTTTCTGCTGATCTGTACGGTGGTTTTGATGGCGGTATTCTACGTTTTTCAGCGCCCGCTGCTCTACAGCTTCGGCGCCAGTGACGCTACCATCGGCTATGCGGTGGATTATCTGACCATTTATCTTGTGGGCACATTGTTTGTGGAGTTTGCCCTTGGCTTAAATGCTTTTATCATCTGTCAGAGCAAGCCGGGGACAGCCATGCTCTCCGTATTAATCGGTGCGGTGGCAAATATCATTCTGGATCCGATTTTTATTTTTGCTCTGCGCATGGGTGTTAAGGGAGCGGCGGTGGCGACGGTGATCTCACAGGCCTTAAGTGCGGCATGGGTCACGGGCTATCTGCTGAGTAAGCATTCTTCTCTGAAAATAAGAAAGAAGTTTTTAAGACCTGAGCGGGGGATTTTGGTCAGCATATTTTCTCTGGGGATTTCGCCTTTTATCATGCGCGCTACCGAAAGCTTTATCAGTATCGTGTTAAACCACGGTCTGCAGACCTACGGCGGCGATCTCTATGTGGGGTCGCTCACGATCATGCAGAGTGTAATGCAGCTTTTTTCCGCACCGATCGGCGGCTTTACGCAGGGCATGACGCCGATCATCAGTTATAATTACGGTGCCGGAAATTTCGGCCGGGTAAAAGAACTCTACCGCCGGATGATTGGTCTGTGTTTCGGTTTTATGGCAGTCACCACGGCGACGACCATGATTTTCCCCCAATTTTACGCCGGCTTTTTTACCAACGAGACGGCGCTTGTGGAGCTGGTCGGCAAGGTGATGCCGGTCTTTATGGCAGGCATGCTGGTGTTTGGCTTGCAGAATGGGATCCAGCCCACATTTTTGGCGCTGGGGCAGGCAAAAATATCCCTATTTATTGCGGTGCTTAGAAAAATCATTCTCCTGATCCCGCTGGCGATCATCCTGCCGCGGTTTTTCGGGGTGATGGGCGTTTACTATGCGGAACCGGTGTCGGATATCCTGTCCGCAGCCACGGCGACGATCCTGTTCCTGTTGAATATCCGTAAAATCTTATCGAAGGAAGCACTGGCAAAGATTCACTAGCGCGGACGAATGGCTAGGGTAAAGTTTTTGTAG
>DETS01000049.1:0-23523 GCA_002361735.1 Lachnospiraceae bacterium UBA3282
AGAAATCGCCTTCGCGAATTTCTCTTCGCGTGTCATCGCAGTAAACTGCTCAGACATGGAGGTAGCATGAAAAGTCGTTGGTTTATGATGATCCTGGCGTTTTCGCTGATTCTGGAAACAGCCGGTTGTTTTTTGCTTTTGGGGAAGATGGAGCGTGTAAGGCAGGATCCGGTGCAGGTAAATGAATGTCTCCACGCGGTGGAAGATAACTGGAATGATGAGGCAGCCTATGTAAATACGCTGCCTTTTGCGCTGCTTGACACGGATGGAGCACTTCTATATCGGAATGCCGAGGGTATCTCCGGCTCCGTAAATGAGGCGATTCAAAATAATGATTTAATTCTGGATGTGGTGGTGGAGGACGTTACCGTCGGGAAAATGATCATTCACAACGAAACCGCCGAACGTATCAATGGATACCGTACAAGCATATTACGGATTGTGTGTGGAATGGGCGCTTTGCAGCTTCTTTTGGTGCTCGCGTTCTATTTTTATCTGCGCAAAAGAATCATCCGGCCTTTTCAACAATTAAGTGACTTTGCGGTGAGAGTGGCAGGCGGGAATTTGGATCTGCCGCTTACGATGGACCGCAGACATATTTTCGGCAGCTTTACAGAAGCCTTTGATTTAATGCGCAGCGAATTGAAGAAGGCCCGGATCGCGGAGAAAAAAGCCAATGACGACAAGAAAGAGATGGTGGCAAAGCTTTCCCATGATATCAAGACGCCCGTGGCTTCTATCAAATCCACTGCAGAGTTCGGCTACGAGGCGGCGGCAGACGAAAGAACCAAAGAGATGTTTCAGCGGATCAATAGGAAGTCAGACCAGCTCACCACGCTGGTGGACAATTTATTTACTTCCAGTGTGCAGGATATCACGGAGATTGCCGTAGATCCAGGCAGTTACCCTGCGGAGATTTTGCCGGCGTTGATACAGCATGCCGATTACCTTGGAAAGGCAAACCGGGTGAGCGTGCCGGAGTGTCGTATCTTTGCGGACAAGCTTCGCCTGCAGCAGTCCTTTGACAATATCTTTATGAACTCCTATAAATATGCGGGTACTGAGATCACAGTGGATGTGAGACTGGAGGAAGCGTATCTGGTTATTCGGATCACAGACTGCGGCGAGGGCGTGAAACCGGAGGAACTGCCGCTTTTGAAAGAAAAGTACAAAAGAGGAAGTAATACAAAAGAGAAGGAAGGAGCGGGTTTGGGCTTATATCTGACGGACTATTTCCTGACGAAAATGGACGGTAAGCTGGTATTGCAGAATGCGAACCCCGGATTTGCTGCCGTCATTTATTTGCGCAGGATTTAAGAACTATTTAAGAGTTCCTTAAAGGCATTTAAGAGTGAAATCGCTATGATATGCTTGTAAGGAGGATTTATGAAATGAAAAATGTAATCGAGACCCAAAAGCTGTGCAAGACCTTTTCTAACGGCGGCGTACAGCAGCATATCTTAAAAAACATCAATCTGGAAATTCGTGAGGGAGATTTCACTGTCATCATGGGCGCCAGCGGAGCGGGTAAATCGACTCTGCTGTATGCGCTGTCGGGAATGGATAAACCCACTTTAGGAAGCATAGACTTCGATGGTACGGACATTACCAAATTAAATGCGGATGAGCTTGCGCTGTTTCGCAGAAAGCATTGCGGCTTTGTATTCCAGCAGGTGTATCTGGTGGATTCCATGAGCGTGCTTGATAATGTTCTGGCGGCAGGTCTATTGACCAATAAAAACCGCAAAGAAGTTGCAGAAAGAGCCAAACAACTGCTTCGTTCCGTGGATATCGGGGAGGAGATGTGGAACAAGTTCCCCGCGCAAATTTCCGGAGGAGAGGCGCAGAGAGTCGGTATTGCGCGGGCGCTGATCAACAGTCCGGCGTTGGTATTTGCGGATGAGCCCACCGGGGCGCTTAATTCCCAAATCGGCAAGGATGTGCTGGACGTACTCACAAAATGCAATCATGACGGGCAGTCCATCGTCATGGTCACGCACGATATCAGGAGCGCCAGAAGGGGCAACAGGATCATCTATATAGAAGACGGTAAAGTGGCAGGAAACGTTGAGTTGGGGAAATATGTTGCGGGTGACAAAGAACGCCATCAGCAGCTCAATGATTTTCTTTCATCGAAGGGATGGTAGGGTATGAAAAAAGAATTATTGCTTACAAAATCGAATTTTCATAAGAATAAAGGAAGTTCGATTGGATTATTGATATTGTGTGTGGTGTCGGCGGCGTTGATCCTGATTTCCCTGATGCTGTTGTGGGACGCGTATCCCACGGCGCGGACAGAGGCGCAGAGATTGCGTGCCACAGGCGGTATGGCGTTGCTTGACGGCGATCTTTCGGGAATCGATGAGGAGACCCTGTTTGACATGTGGCAGGAGGATGTGAAAACGCTGGAGACTTATCACGCACTCTTTCCGGGGGCCGTGGAGATGCCATTTGCGGATAATTTGCTGGAAAAGGGGTTAGTCATTCACAATTCCGAAGCATTTCATACGGAAATGAACCGCACGGACATCGTGTGCAGCGATGAGACCGTGACGGAGGACTATATCTACCTGCCGTACCAGTTTTATGTCAGCGGCGGTTATAAAATAGGAGATGTCTACTCATTTGAATTACGAGGCGAGACCTATTCCTACACGGTCAAAGGCTTTCACAACAATACCTATATGGGATGCAGCAACTACTTTGGAATGCTGTTTATCATTGACGATGTGAATTACGCAAGAATGTTCGATGCTTTGAAAGCGGACAGCGAAGCGGTGGTTGTAAACTATGAATTAAAGGAAACCGTAAGACCCGCAGGCTTTAAGCTTCGTGCAATGAATTCCGTTCAGGCGAAAAACAGCAAAACCGAAATGGAAGTGTTGCTTTATGAGGACGCGATTTATGCCAAAGGCGTTATGGCGCTGCTCCTTGCGGTGGTATTTCTGGCAATTGCTTTTATTGTCATTGCGGTAGTTGTTTTGATACTTGGCAATTGTATCAGTAATTACATCAGGGAAAATTTAAAGAGCATCGGTGTATGGAAGGCGATCGGTTACACAGCAAGCAATATTCGGACTTCTTTGTTCTTATTGTTTGGAAGTATTGCGGTGTTTGGCGGTGTCATTGGAATCGGCGTGGGCTATCTTTTGATGCCTGCTATGGCACAGCTTGTAGTTGGTCAGATGGGCGTGCCTTACACGGTTTCTTTTGACGGTCCGGCAACACTGGCAGCCATTTTCTTTGAGGTTCTTTTCGTGCTGTTAGTGACGGCGGCTGTGTCCCGAAAACTGAAATCTATCGATCCCATCGTTGCTCTCCGTGACGGCGTGGCAGCGCACAATTTCAAGAAAGATCATGTCCGTTTGGAACAGTCGGCTCTGCCGTTACATGCCAGTCTGGCAATGAAGACAATGCTTGCCAATAAGAAACAAAATGTCATTACCTTTATCGCCTCCGTACTGCTGATTTTCATCTGTGTGTTCGGTTTGTTACTGTATGAGAATTTCCATGTCAATTTTCCAATCAATTTTATATTATTGGAAAATTATGGCGGAGAGGTCTATGTAGACAATGAGAGCAGGGAAGAAGTCCGGGCGTATCTGGAGAGCAGGACTGATATTACGCATGTTCGCATGCACAAGGGTTTATACTTAAACTGCGGTGACGAGGATGCTCTCTGGGCATTTATGCTTGGCGATGTGATCGGAATGAATAATCAGACAGCCTGTTATAAAGGCCGTCTGCCCCGATATGACAATGAGATAGCGATCAGTGGTAAATTTGCTTCTGATTACGGTTACAAGATAGGGGACGAGATTACATTTCAGAACGGAAACAGATCTTTTGCCTATCTGATCACAGGTTTTGTGCAGACTACCAACAATTTAGGGAAGGAAGCGGTACTCAGTGATGCGGCGGCAAAGCATTTGTATGACATAGACAACATGGACATGGGTTATTTGTTTGACTGTGACGATCAGGAGTGTGTACAGATTGTTCTGGATGACTGCAAGGAGCGTTTCGGCGGGCATATCTTGTCTGTAACGAGTTTTTATGAATTGATAGGAGGCGTGATGTCGGTATTCCAAGTCTCCGCTCTGCTGATTTTGGTAGTCATATGCGCGATTGCAGTGATTGTTGTCACTTTGATCTTAAGCCTGCTGATCAGGGCGTTGATCTACAACAAACGAAAAGATTACGGTATCTACAAGGCGCTGGGTTACACCTCCGGCAGCCTGATTCTGCAGACGGCATTGAGCTTTATGCCTTCCGTTATTTTGGCGGTCATCATTGGTTCTGTCGCCGCCTACCATGTGACCAATCCGTACCTGTCGTTTGTCTTGCAGAGTTTTGGCTTGATGCGCTGCGCGTTCCCGATTCCTATCGGCGGCGTGGTGATGGTCGGGATCGGAATGATTGTTGTGTCGTTTGTGATCGCTGTTTTGCAGTCGTGCAAGATCAGAAAGATTGAAGCGTATCGGATGTTGGTCGGGGAATAGATGTAAAAGCTTTTATGTTTAGCGGCGGCGGAGACAAAACTTCGCCGCTGTATTTTGTCGGAAGCAGACATGGGGATTGCAAAAAGCTTTACAAATGCCGCCATAAAGGGTATGCTAATAGCATCATAAAGGAGGTGGGAAAAATGTTATTCATATGGTATCCGAAATGCTCAACCTGCCAGAAGGCTAAGAAATGGCTGGATGAACATAATTTAGAATACACAGAGCGTCATATTGTGGAGAACAATCCCTCTTATGAGGAATTAAAGACATGGCATGGAAAAAGTGGGTTAGCATTGAAGAAATTTTTCAATACCAGCGGCTTACTCTATAAAGAAATGGAATTGAAAAACAAATTGCCTTCGATGAGTGAAGAGGAACAGCTAAAGCTCCTTGCCACCAATGGAATGCTCGTGAAGCGCCCGATTGTTGTTGATGGGGAAAAGGTGCTTGTGGGGTTCAAGGAAAGCGAGTGGGAAAGTCTTTCTCGGATGAAAGGTGGTACACCATGATATATTCTTCTTCATTTTCAGCCATGATCTCAAAACCAACCTTCTGATACAGTTTTACCGCATAATTGGCTTTTTGAACCGAAAGAGAAACCCGCCGATATCCGAGAGCTCCGAGCAAAGAAAGGATTTTTTTCATCAAAGCCGTTCCAATGCCCAAACCCCGATATTCTTTATCAAGGGAAATCGCCAGAGAGGGCGTTTCCTTGTCGATATGTCCGTAATCGTTCATAATGCGGGTCCACACAGCCCCGACAATCTTACCGTCAATCTCGGCAACAAAGCTATGATCGTCTTTTGATTCCTCAAAATGTTCAACATAAACCTGTAATTCGGGAGCGGCGATAATGCTTTTGGGCGGAGGTTCAACCCCTTCCGGGATAAAGATTGCCTCGTATAGAAAATGATCCAGTAATGGATATTCCTGTTTTTGGATTTCGCGTATTATATAATCCATAGATAACCTCTCAAGCCTGCCTTTGGCGTTTTGCGTATATTCTAGCATAATGTGGGTGATGCGGCAACTAAGCTGTTAGGAATGGCTTTTGCGCCTATTGTTTGGATGATGCCTGTATATATTCTGCCTTCACCTTATCAATGGTCTTTTATGAGGAAATAGCAGCGAATACCATTTACTGTTCTCTGATGAAAGACGGGAAAGTGGCAGCCTGTGCATCGGCAGCCATAGAGCACGGGTATATGCTCCTTCAAAATGTCGTGGTCAGCCCGGAATATCGCGGGCAAGGATTGGGGAAGGAGGTTTGTGAATCACTGATTGCGCAGGCAAAAGAGAGTGGTGCGCGGCACTTGTATCTTCAGGTTGTTAGGACGGATGCGGCGGCAGTTGATTTGTATTTGAAGTTGGGGTATGAGAA
Organism: Lachnospiraceae bacterium UBA3282; assembly: GCA_002361735.1. Lineage (GTDB taxonomy): Bacteria > Bacillota > Clostridia > Lachnospirales > Lachnospiraceae > UBA3282. The sequence goes on from DETS01000049.1 coordinate 5,887, forward strand.
AGTTTATACGTATTGGTATATGAAAAAGTGAGGGTTGGGAGTTGGGGAGCCCATTCGCTGTTTGGGGCGGGAGATTGGTCTAAAGAGATAATGCTGCTACAAAAGGTTATATGAAAGATTAGGTTATTATGCGGTTGGCGAGATACATTTAGATGGTGTAATTCCGCGGAAGAACTGATTTTATCCAATGATGGATCTTGTGATATTATTTGTTTTGAGTTATAATTTATTCTAGCTAAAATGGTACCAATGAATTGCCACTTGTTTTGTAACCAACACCCCAGAAAGGTTTAATTCACCATGGATAAAACCATCATAGACGAACTCTACAGCGGCTATAAAACCGCCTACATAGACGGAACCACGGCCTCCAACCTATCTTACAAACCTCAATTTGTTTCGAACAATTATGCAGAGGGTAAAAAGGTCCTTTCCTATATTGAAGATGAGCTCTTGCGATGCGAATGTTTTCAGATTAGCGTCGCTTTTATTACGATGGGCGGAATCACACCGCTTTTACAGACATTAAAAGAACTGGAAAAGAGGGGAATACCGGGAGAAATTCTTACCACAAACTATTTGTTTTTCAGTGAACCGGCAGCGTTACAAAAGCTCCACGAGTTGAAAAATATCACTTTGAAAATGTATGATGTGGAGGCAGCAGATACAGGCTTTCATACGAAAGGCTATATATTTAAGAAAGAGGAAATATACCGTATCATTGTTGGCAGCTCCAATCTGACAGGTGCAGCACTTACAAAAAATAAAGAGTGGAATACAAAAATTGTTTCTACTGAGCAAGGGGAAACGGCACAAGAGATTATTAAGGAGTTTAGTGAACTCTGGAATTCGCAATATTCTTCGGATTACGATGATTTTTTTGACAGTTACAGAGAACGATATCGGATTATCAAGCATCAGAAAAAGATTAGTAAGCAAGGTCAGATTTCCTATATTGATAATTATAAGCTTAAACCAAATACTATGCAGGTTGATTTTATATCGAATTTACGGAAGATTATTGCGGATGGGAAAGAACGTGCATTACTGATATCTGCGACAGGAACTGGAAAGACTTTTGCTTCTGCTTTTGCAATGCGGGAACTTGGCTTTAGAAAAGTCTTGTTTCTTGTACATAGGGGACAGTTGGCGAAACAGACGAAGCGGTCCTACGAAAGAGTGTTTGGCAGTAATGTATCCATGGGTCTTGTAGGTGCAGGATATCATGAGTATGATAAAGATTATGTGTTTGCCACAGTTCAGACTCTAAGTAACGAAACACATTTGGCAAACTATAGACCCGATGCGTTTGAGTGTATTATTTTAGATGAGGCACATCACAGTTCCGCAAATTCTTATCAGAAAATTATGAGTTATTTTAGACCGAAGTTTTGGCTAGGTATGACGGCTACGCCAGATAAGAGGGATGACAGCATAGAAGGCAGAAATATTTATGAAATATTGCATTATCAAATTGCCTATGAGATTAGATTGCAACAGGCAATGCAAGAAAATATGCTTTGTCCGTTTCACTATTTTGGAATCAGTGATTTATCTATAATAGAAGATGGGACGCAAAAGACAAGAAAATTGACGCTGAATGAATTTAATATGCTTGTAAGTGATGAGCGTGTAAAGCATATTGTGGAGTGGGCAGAATACTACGGATACAGTGGTGAACGCGTTAAAGGCTTGGTGTTTTGTAGCCGTTTAGAAGAATCAAAGGTGTTGTCTCAAAAATTTAACGAGTTAGGATATCGGACGATTGCGTTAAATGGTGATGCATCCGAAGCAGAACGAGCAGAAGCCTTTGAACGGCTAGCGATGGAGGAAAGCGACGCGGCAGAGGAACGGAAGCCTTTAGATTATATTTTTTCAGTAGAAATTCTGAACGAGGGTGTGGATATCGTAGAAGTGAACCAAGTCATTATGCTGCGGCCGACACAATCACCGATTGTATTTATTCAGCAGCTTGGACGCGGGCTCCGTAAAGCGGAAGGTAAGGAATATGTTGTAATCTTGGATTTTATCGGAAATTACAGAAATAATTTTATGATTCCGGTGGCGCTTTCAGGAGACCGTACCTATAATGCAGATACAATCAGAAGATATGTAATCAGTGGAAACGGCACGATTCCCGGAGCATCTACAGTGCATTTTGATGAGATCGCCAAAGAAAAGATTTTTAAGTCAATCGATAAAATCCGTGGTATCAAAACAATTATTCGAGATAGCTATGTTTCATTAAAAAACAGATTGGGACGGATTCCTTATCTATTAGATTTTTATGAAAACGGGGAAGTGGATCCTCTTGTAATTATTAGGGAATACAAAAATTATTATATGTTTTTGAAAGCGATGGAAGGGGAGGCATATCGCTCTGTACTTACGGAACAGGAAATATTAACGCTGGAATACCTGTCAAAGACAATCATCAGCGGGACAAGGCCACATGAACTGGAGATCCTTCGTATGATGATGAAGGAAGATTGTATTTCAATCAAACGATTAAAAGAAAGTGCCAGTCTTAAATACGATAGGATGTTTGAGGAAAAGCAAATTGAGAACGCGGTAGATGTATTGGCAGGGCATTTTACCAGTAAAGATAGTGAGCGAAAAAAGTATGAGCAGGTTGATATTTTAAATTATGCGAAGGGAGAAGAAGGACAACTAAATCGAATGATCAGTTTTTCGAATCGCTTGGCTCATGCGGAGTTTCATAAATTGATCAATGACATCATAGATGTGGGATTAAGACGTTACCAAGATAAGTATATGAAAAAAGAAAGTGATGAAATGCCGTTCGTGTTATATGAAAAATATTCAAGAAGAGATGTATGCTTATTGATGAATTGCGGCAGGGATTTATCTTCTACAATGTATGGCATGAAACGTATCGGGGACGATGTTTTTATTTTTGTGACTTATCATAAAGAACAGCCGGGCGACGATAGAAATTATATGGAAGGGAAACCGGATTATGCGGATGCCTTTGAAGATAATATGATTTTCCGATGGGATTCGCAAATCGGAAAGGGTATCAATAGTTCTTATATGAAGGATGTTTCTGAGGCGAAAAGAAAGCATTTATTCGTGAAAAAGAGTGATGCAGAAAGTAACTTTTATTATATGGGACAATTTGATATTATAGAGATGGAAGATGCTTGGAAGGAAAACAATAAAGGAAAGAAAGAGGTAATTGCAAAAGTGCAAATGAAAATGCGCCATCCAGTAAGGGATGACTTGCTACACTATCTGCAAAGTAAAATAACAACGGAGGACCCCACCCAATGAAAACCATACGCGTAACCGCCGCCATCATCTGCGACAACATCACCCACCCCACCCAAATCTTCGCCACAGCCAGGGGCTACGGCGACTTTAAAGGGAAATGGGAGTTCCCCGGCGGAAAGATTGAGGAGGGCGAAACGCCGCAGGAAGCCTTAGTCAGAGAAATCGAGGAAGAACTTGATACAGAAATTATGGTAGGCGAGTTAATCACAACGGTAGAATACGACTATCCGACCTTCCACCTATCCATGGACTGCTTCTGGGCACAGGTAAAGGAAGGTGAGCTGATTCTCAAAGAGGCCGAAGCGGCCAGATGGCTCACGGCAGACACCTTGTATGATGTAGAGTGGCTGCCGGCGGATCTGGAATTAATTGAGAAAATCAAAAATACGATGAGCTGACGGAGGATTTTGGCCTTGATATTTCGACGGATAATAATGGTTTGACTACTGTATATGGGGCTGTTCGGATACAGTTGATCATGTCTGTCAAGGGAAAAGCGGTTCAGTCTAAATGTTAAAAGGGGAAGGAAATCGGAGATGAATCCATCACAAATACTAATGACCTACTTTGGTTATGACACGTTCAGAAAAGGCCAGGAAGATATCATAGCCTCCATTCTATCGGGCAGGGATGCGCTGGCCATCATGCCCACAGGCGCAGGCAAATCCATTTGTTATCAGGTGCCTGCCATGCTGCTATCCGGCATCACGGTGGTGATTTCGCCGTTGATTTCTCTGATGCAGGATCAGGTAAAATCTTTGAATGCGGCGGGAATCCACGCCGCTTTTATCAATTCGTCGCTGACCGAAAATCAGATTGCGAAAGCCCTGAGTCTGGCGGCGCAGGGAACGTACAAAATCATCTATGTCGCGCCGGAACGGCTGGAAAGTTCAGGATTCATGCGGTTTGCGGCAGAAGCGGACATTTCCATGGTGACGGTGGACGAGGCGCATTGTATTTCGCAGTGGGGACAGGATTTCCGCCCCAGTTACTTAAAGATTGTTGCCTTTATTGAGCGTCTGCCGAAAAGGCCGATCGTCAGCGCCTTTACGGCGACGGCCACGGAAGAAGTGAAAGCAGACATTGAGTGCATCCTGCGGTTAAGGAATCCACAGGTGGTGGTGACGGGATTTGACAGGGAAAATCTGTATTACAGCGTAGAATATGTCTCGGGAAGGCAGAAGGATGACTTTGTGACAGATTACCTTGACGCGCATCCCGATGAGAGCGGAATCATTTACTGTGCGACGAGAAAAAATGTGGATGCCTTGTATGAAATGCTGTCTGCGCGGGGCGTTGCGGTGACTGCGTACCATGCCGGTATGGACAATGGGGTGAGAAAGAAGAATCAGGAGGATTTTATCTATGACAGGCGGCCTGTCATTGTGGCGACCAACGCCTTTGGCATGGGGATCGACAAGTCCAACGTGAGGTTTGTCATTCATTACAATATGCCGCAGAGCATGGAAAACTATTATCAGGAAGCCGGGCGCGCGGGGCGTGACGGGGAAAACGCCCGCTGCATTCTATTGTTTACGGCACAGGATGTGATGATTAACAAGTTCCTTTTGGAGAAGAAGGAATTTGAGAATATGGATCCTGCGGATATCGAGTTGGTCAGGCAGAGAGATGCCCACAGACTGCATGTTATGGAGGGGTATTGCAAGACAACGGGATGTCTTAGAAATTATATTCTACAGTATTTTGGTGAGCAGACCGATGCGCCTTGTGATAATTGTGGAAACTGTCATCGTGAATACATAGAAACGGATATGACGGATGAGGCCAAATGCGTCATCAATTGTATCGCGGAAACCAGAGGAAGATATGGACAGGCTGTGGTGATTGGAACGCTGATTGGGGCAAAGCGTGCCAGACTGACAGAACTGGGTGTCACAGCCTATCGGTCTTATGGTGCTTTAGCCAACAAAAAGGAAGCGGAGCTGCGCCGGCTGATTGCGCAGATGATAGAGGAGGGATATCTGATTCAGACCGATGGTGCATACAGTGTCCTTCAGCTTGGGGAGATTCAGGCTTTAAAGGAAGAAAACGCCCGTGTGATCATTCGGGCGATTGAAGAACGTAAGGAAGAAAAAGGCGAAAGCAAAAGGAAGCCTAAGCGGAAAAGAAGCACGGATTCTCTTACGGCAGCAGGCTATGATTTATTTGAAAAACTGCGTGCGTTGCGGCTTGAGATTGCGCGGGAGGAGGCGCTGCCGCCATATATTATTTTCAGTGATAAGACCCTGATAGATATGTGTGTTAAAGCGCCGGAGAATAGGCAGGAAATGCTTGCAGTCTCCGGTGTGGGTGAAAATAAATACTTGAAGTACGGGCAGAGATTTTTGAATGAAATCAGGGCATTTTCAGCGGTCAATCCTGATGCAGTCCTCAGTATAGAGCAGGAGGATCAGCCGGAGGCGGAAGAAAAGGAGACCAACGCCGGACAGGCATGGAGTGAGGAGGAAGACAGGAGGCTGGCGGAAGAATTTGAGGCGGGCATGAAGATTGCGGAAATCGCGCGAGGGCACGGCAGGACATACGGTGCAATCAGGGCAAGGTTGAAGAAGCAGGGGATGATTGAATAGAAATCAGATGTCGTAGATGAAAAGAATTTTTGCGGCAAGTTTTCACTGTTACATCGCCTTTTATAGTCAGAGTGCAGTGGTTATGGTATAATCAAAAAATAACTGCAAAAGGACAATTACTATGAGCTCTTTATTACAATCCACAAAAAACACACGCGTACTGCCCACGGGCACAGATCGCTACTGTCGAAGCGACTTCCCGGAAAACCTGACTGACGAGGAAGTTCGCTGGTTATCGGATCACAATATCACCACGATCGTAGACCTGAGGTCAGATGAGGAGGTTGCAAAAAAGCCGTGTTCTCTCAAAGATGCGGAAGGATTCAGATACTTTTATCTCCCGGTCACGGGCGGCGGTGATACACCGAAATCCATGGAACAGAGTCACAGCAAAGCTGTGACATGGAGGTTTGCGTGAAAATAGATCACATCGCGATGTATGTAAATGATTTAGAAAGCACAAAGCAATTTTTTGAGCGATATTTTGGCGCGGTGGCAAATAATTTATACCACAATGAAAAGACGGGTTTTTGTTCGTATTTTCTGACTTTTGTCGACGGCGCCAGGTTGGAGATCATGAACAAACCGAATCTGGAAGATGCGGCAAAAACACTGCAAAGGACAGGTTACATCCATATAGCGTTCAGCGTCGGCAGCAATCTCCTTTTTCAAATGTTTTTCGGGATGCCGGCAAGAATCGTAAACAGTCAGGGAAAGGCGATACAGGGGACGCTGGGCTTTGTGGGGGCGATGCGAAAGATCATACGCATGGTCGAGCCTACCCATATGCTGGTGATTTTTGACGGAGAACATGAAAACAGCCGCTGTGAGATAGATGCAGATTACAAGGCGAACAGAATGGATTATAGTGAAGTAAGTGAAGAAGAAAATCCGTTTTCGCAGCTCCCGGATGTGTATCGGGCGCTTGCTTATCTGGATATCAAATACATAGAAACGACCGACTGTGAAGCAGATGATCTGATTGCAAGTTACGCGTATTCTCATCAAAATGACATGAGTGTCGTTATTTCTTCTTTTGACAGTGACTTTTTCCAGCTGATCGGTGAGCGAGTCAGTGTATTGCGGTATCGGGGAGAGAAAACGGTGATATGTACGCCGCAGTATCTTACTGAGAAATTCGGCATTGTCCCGAAACAGTATGCGGATTTTAAGTCTCTGGTGGGCGATGCGGCGGACAATATCAAAGGGGCGGAAAAAGTTGGTATAAAAACGGCGGCTTCCCTGCTGCAGATATTCGGAACGCTGGAACATATCATTGAAAATGCTGAAAAGATAAACAAGCCTTCCATTAAAATGTCGATTATGGAAAATACGGACAGGATTAGAAAGAATTACGAGCTGATTAAATTAAAAAACAATCAGCCCCTGCCCTATGATAAATGCGAGTTGGCGTTTACGAATGCGGGGCAGACGACGACGGAAGTTTTGCGGGGGATTGGACTGAAATAGGTTTGACAGGAGATATGGGCATGACAAATATTCAAAAGACAGAAGCCTTTCTGAAAGAACAGTTTGCAGGCTGCGCCTATTTTCGGGAACATCCTGCCGATGGGGAGTACCGCTTGCAGCATTCCTATCGGGTGGCTTACGCTGCCAGAGAGATTGCCCACAAAGAAGGCTTGGATGAGGAGGGGCTGATCATCGGTGCATTTTTGCATGACGTGGGATACAGCCTGCCGTTTGAGACGGAAGATGGCAGCAGGGGAGGCTGGAAGGAACATGGGCGGATGTCGGCACGGCTGGCAAGACCTTTTCTGGAGCAGCTCGATTTGGGCAAGGAGCGTGTGCAGGAAATCTGCTATGGCATTGCGATCCATGTAGACGGCGAGGCGGACTTTCCGGGAAAGAAAACGGCGTTTGCCTGCAGCATCGGGGATGCGGATGATGTGGATCGGTTTGATGCCTATCGAATCTATGACGCAATGGAGTGGGCTGATTTCCGAAATCTTAAGATAGAGGATAAGCGCAAGTGGCTTGGGGAGAAGCTGGACTGGATCAGGTGGCGGCTTTTACAACCGTCGGGTACAGAGACGGCCAGGCAGATGATTGCGCAGCGCCTGTTGTATCAACGGCAGTATTATGAGAAAGTGTTGGAGCAGTTGGAACATAGTGAAAGCCTATAACAATGGAAAGGGAGGTCAAAGGGTAGATTACAGTGTACAGAATAAGAAAGTACGGGAAGTATTTTGATGTGGTATTTATGGAAGGAGGCGTGCTTCACTATTTTCATGACTTAGACGAGTTTGTGGGTATCATGTACGCTCTGTTAAAGGACGGCGGCAAAATGATCTGCAGCGATTTTCACCCGTTTAGCAAAATCAAAGACATTCTGAATCTGGAAACGATGGATTATTTTTCGACGGAAGTCTTTGAAGGGGAGATGGCGCAGGCGCGTTTTTATGAGGAAGAAATCAGGAAGCAGATGCCGAAATGCAGTTACCGAAAGTATACGATCAGCGAGATCATCAATGCCGTGATTGGCAGTGGATTTACCTTGAAAAAGTTTGATGAACATCCTGCCTGGACAAATGAGAAGCTGCCCGGGGAGTTCACGATCGTAGCGAATAAAGAATAAAGGAGGGAACGAGAAAATGGATCAGGCGTATAAGCTGGTATGGGAAGATGATTTTGACGGAAACACACTGAACATGGACAACTGGAGTTATGAGACGCATGAGCCGGGCTGGGTCAATGCGGAGATGCAGGAATACATTGTTTCTGAGGAAAACACTTATGTCAGGGACAGCCTGCTCTATATCCGACCAACCAAGCGTCTGGATGAGCAAGGCAATCCGATCTATGAAGAACGTGATGGGAAGCAGTACAAGACCTGCTATTCCGGGCGAATCAATACGCTGGGCAAGCATGAGTTTCAGTACGGAAGATTCGAGGCAAGGGCAAAGGTGCCCAAAGGCAAAGGCTTCCTGCCGGCCTTTTGGATGATGCCGGCGGATGAGGATCACTATGGACAGTGGCCCAAGTGCGGGGAGATCGACATCATGGAAGTGCTGGGTGATAAGCTCTCCACGACCTACGGGACGCTTCATTTCGGAGAGCCTCACACGCAGAGCCAGGGGCAGTATGATCTGCCGGAAAATGCAGCGGATTTTGGATCGGATTTTCATGTTTTTGCCTGTGAATGGGATCCCGGTGAATTTCGTTTTTATGTGGATGACGTGTTGTTTTTCACGGCAAACGACTGGTTTACCGCAAAACCGGGGGCTGAGAAAGCGCCTTATCCGGCGCCCTATGATCAGCCGTTTTACATCATTCTCAATCTGGCGGTCGGCGGAAGCTGGGTCGGTTATCCCGAGGACGATGCAGTCTTTGGAGAGGATGCACAGTTTGTCATTGATTATGTGCGCGTTTATGCAAAAGACGGTTATGACACAAATGTCACAAAACATTAAAAAACGGATTGGCAGGATGCGGATGGAGATGCGGGAAATACTGTTTATTTGTTGAATACATACCGCAGCTCTATTAGGGCTTTTCCGCCTATATTGAGCGGCAGCCGCTCGCCATTCCATGAAAAACCATGTTTCTCATAGAATGTTCTGGCGCGGCGGTTATCTTCAAAAACCGTCAGGTATATATCACGATAATGCTGTTCGAGGAGTTTTTCTTTGACATACTCAAACAGGAGATGACCATAACCCTGCCCAATCAAATGCGGCAGGACATAGATGGAGATGATTTCGCCCCAGCCGTCAAAGGCGCTGTCTCTTGCGGGAGCAATAGACGATGTGCCGAGAATGGTGGTTTCGTCCGTCAAGACATAGGCGCCGTCTAAAGGCGGCGCCCAATCCGCTAAATTCATAGTATCAAGATAGGTCTGAGGAACGATGCCGCGAAAGGCATTCTGCCAGCCCAAGGTGTAAATTTGGCGTACCTGATCGATGTCTTCGAGAGTCATTTTACGGATCGATGTTTTCATGTTAAATCCCTCTCTCAATAACCCCAAACCCCAACGGATAAGGTCCTGTATGCACACCGATCGTTGCCCCGATTTGAAAGACAGGAATCTCCTTTATGGCATATCCTTTTTCGTGTAGGGCAGCAAGTGCCTGATCGCGGAAGGCGATGCCTTCTTCTTCGTCATAGCCGTACCCCACGACAAGGCTGTAGTTATCAATGCCGAGTGGGTCTTCCTGCAAGTATTCCAACAGGAGGTTCATTACTTTTTTCAGTGTGCGTTTTCGTCCCCGGTCAAGCCCGGAAGGAAAGATTTCTCCCTGTTTCAAGGTAATGACAGGGCGGATATCCAGCGCGCCGCCGGCAATGGCAGCCACTTTTCCAATGCGTCCTCCGTGCCTTAAGTATTCCATGTTTCCCACGGTAAAAAAGATTCTGCCGGTGCTTTTGATGGCGTTAAGCCGCGCGATGGTATCCTGATAGCTGACGCCGTGATCTCGCAGACTAACTGCTTCCAGAACGAATTGGCCTTGTAAAACAGTATCGACGGTAGAGTCAATGACAGTGATCTGAGCCTGCGGATATTTTTCCAGAATAAGTTCTTTGGCATTTTGAGCAGACTGCAGGGAACCGCTGAATTTGGTGGTGATGCAGATACATATGACAGGAGTGTCATTTTCTGCGAAAGGCCGAAAAACTTCTGCGTAATCCTGAATAGAAGGCATGGAGGATTTGGGATATACGCCCTTTTTGTCCACCATCATCTGATAGAAGTCGCGGACGGCAATATCTACATTTTCTTTTAGATAGTGTTCCTCGTCAAAGGATACATAAAAGGGTACGACCGTGATGTTTTTTTCCTGCGCCAGCGCGGTGGGCAGATCGCAGGAACCGTCGCTGATAATGTGAAAGGTTTCTCCCATCTCAAATGCCTTCCTTATGTCATAGATTTTGGCGGACAGTCGAACAAGGTTGTGTTAACTGCCTGCTGTAGTATAGAATACTACGTTTGGAAGATAAATGCAATCGTGTTGGACTACTTTTGGCTCTGAAAAGCATTTGATTGCCGCTTTGACGGCAAATGTTGACTTTTGTCATATTAGCGTGTAGAATGAACAAGATATGTTTTCGAGTAAATAAAGAGGGAAGATTATGGAAGGAGAAAGTGAATGAACGAGAATGAAATGGTAACTGCGGGCGGAGGGAAACCTGTATATACGACGATAAAGAATATATTGCGGGTTTTGATGGTACTTTGTATTATCTTTGTGTTTTGCCCATCTTTTTTGGTATCATGTTCCGGGGAAGAGATGAAGGTCAACGTAATGACGGCGGTTGGCGGCTTAGAATCCGCCGGACAAACAGTTGTGGATCCCCATCCGCTGATGTTGATTTGTCTGCTGATTCCGATCGCGGCGCTGGTTTTCCTGTTTATCAAAAAATTTAATAACAAGATGACGTCGATCATCATTTTGGCGGGCACGGCAGTGGATTTGATCGTCTGGTTTATCTTTCGGTCAACCGCGAAAAAGATTGCGGAAGAAAATTATTGTGATTTTGAGACAACGCCCTGGTTTGTGATCAATATCATCGTGCTTGTGCTGTCGATTTTGCTGACGGGATTGGTGGTCTTAGGTGTGGCGCAGCTGGAGACGGATCTGCTGGCCCTATTGACCGGCAGCGGTGCAAAGAATGTATTGAATCAGGTTTCCGGCGCGGTGACGCAGGCAGCAGGCAGTGTGGCGGAAAATATCAGTAATTTGAGTAAGGGCGGTCAGTCTCAAAAAGGAATTGTAGTTGGATACTGTGCAAAGTGCGGGGGGCCGATCGGTCTTGACAGTAAGTTCTGTATTGCTTGCGGAACACCCGTGCCGGAAAGCCTCTTAGCGGAAGCGGAAGCGAAAAAGAAGGAGATAGAGGAAGCTAAGCGGCAGGAAGAGGAACGGCTTGCGGCAGAGGCGGCGAAACGGCAGGAGGAAGCTGCAGCTGCGGCAGCAGCGGCACAGCAGGCGGCCGGACAGAGTCAGGGGAAATCAAAGTTTTGTCAGCAATGTGGAGCAGAGCTGGGAGCAGGTGTTGCATTTTGCCAATCCTGCGGCGCAAAAGTACAATAATGGCGAGCAACCTCCTGAACCTCGAAAGTTCAGGGGGTTTTTTCGGGATAGATAAAGTAAAATATGAATGGGAGAGAGTGATATGTTTTGTGGAAATTGTGGAGCAGAAAATGAAAATGGCGCAAAATTTTGTAAAAGCTGCGGGCAGCCGCTTGGAAACGGCGGAGCTGCTGCTGTGCAGACGCCTGTGGCAGGTGGCGCTGCAGCTGTAAAGAAAATGCCGCAGATATCAAAGAAGGCGCTGCTTGGCATTGCGGGTGCGGCAGTTCTGATCGTTGTCCTCGTGTGCGTGGCGGCGAATGCCGGAAAGACGATTGATCTGAATAAATATCTTACGATCGAGGCGAGCGGCTATGACGGATATGGTACGGCGACGGCTGTGATTGACTGGGATGCGATTCAGAGTAAGTATGGATCCAAAATATCATATAACGATGCGGCAAAGAAGGAATACGCGGGGCTTTTGAACATTGTGTCACCGGTGGAAGCCCTGAAGGACAGTGTCCGCATCCGATTTGAAGATAACAGTGATTTGAAAAACGGGGATGCGGTTCCCTATCAATGGGATATCGACGAGGAGGTATCTCAATATATCAAGTGTAAGCTGAAATATAAGGATGGTTCCTATAAGGTGGCCGGGCTTACGGAAGTGGGGACGTTTGATGCGTTTGCGGATTTGACGCTTGAGTATTCCGGCATCTCTCCCAACGGAAGCGCAAACATGAATTATACGGGTTCTGATTTGGATTATTATGATTTTAACTGTGACCGGATGTATGATTTGAGCAACGGTGATACCATCAAAGTGACGATTGATGAGGGCAGGCTGCAGTATTATGCGGAGAATCTGGGGAAAGTTCCGGAAGTTTTGGAGAAGGAATATCAGGTCGAAGGTCTTGACAGTTATCTGACACAGAGCAGCCAGATCGATGATGCCGCGATGGCGGCTATGCAGACGCAGGCGGTCGATTCTTATACGGCAACTGCGGCACAGAATTTCGAAGCGGGCGCATCGCTGGAGTCCCTGACTTACATCGGAAATTATCTGCTGACGGCAAAAGATCAAAGTACTTGGGGGACGCGCAATATTTTATTCTTGGTATACCGGGCGGGGATCAGGACACAATTTTCCAATGAGGAAGGCTCCTACGATCAGGTCAATGACGGATATTGGTATATCCGTTTTGACGATCTGCTGGTTTCTGCCGATGGAAAACTGAATGTGGATGTGACCAGAAATGTGATTCCCTATAACCACTACGAGGTTGATTCCGGTGTCAGCGACGGATGGTGGGGAACAAAGAGCTGGCGCTTTTTCGGTTATCCTACCCTGGAGGAGCTCTATAAGGAGGCAGTCCTGCAAAACGTTGACAATTATAATCATGAAGACAGTATCGATGAAAGCGCTGTAGCGGCGCTTCCCGCTGTCTCGGAGGCACAGGAGACAGATGACGGGGCGGAGGAGACGGGATTTATCTTCCCGAACAGTGACAGGGAACTTTTGAGCAGAGACGACCTGGAGGGGCTTTCCGCAGAGGAATGTAAGATCGCCAGAAATGAGATTTATGCGCGGCATGGCAGAAAGTTTCAGGACGAAGCGCTGCAGGCGCACTTTGATGCCTGCGATTGGTATGAGGGCACGATCGATCCCGAAGATTTTCAGGAGACGGATCTGACGGAAACCGAAATTGCAAATAAAGATGTGATTGTGGAATATGAGGAGGAAAAAGGATACAGATGATGAGGCGTTTGGGTTATGGGGTGACTTTGGCTGCTCTGGTTTTTTCTCTGTGCGCGTGTGGGGAAGGCGAACATTCGGAATCGGCCGTTTCCGCGCCTGTGCCGGTGGCGGTTGATTCTGTGCCTGCGGAGCAGGATGGGCAGGCGGAGGAAGATACGCTGCAAGCAGAAGAAACACCGTCGGAAGAAGTATTTCCGGAAGAAACGCAGTCAAAACAGCAGCGGGATAAGCAATCAGAAGAAGAATCATCGGAAGCCATAGAGCCTGAAACCGCGCTGCCTGAGGAGACGGAAGAAGTCATCACTACCGATCGGGTCAAGGCGCGAATGATGCCGTCACTTGATGCGGAAGTCTACGACGTTTTGGAGCGGCATACGCCTTTGGAGCGGATCTCTGATGATGGAGAGTGGAGCAAAGTTCTGATTGACCAAAAGGAATACTATGTCGCGAGCCAGTATCTGAGAAGTCGGACGGGGACGGAAAACGGATATGTGGTTGCAATCGATGCCGGACATCAGGCGAAGGGCAATTCGGAGCAGGAGCCCGTTGGACCGGGCGCAGCCGAAACGAAGGCGAAGGTCGCCGGCGGAACCTCCGGGAAAAGCAGTGGTCTGAGCGAATATGAACTCACACTTATGGTATCGCTGAAACTGCAGACAGAATTGGAAGACCGCGGGTATACGGTCATCATGACAAGGACGACCAACGATGTGAATATCAGCAATGCGGAAAGGGCGGCAATTGCCAATGATAACAACGCGGATGCTTTTGTCAGGATTCATGCCAACGGTTCGGAAAATACATCGGCAAACGGAGCGATGACCATCTGCCAGACAGCCTCCAATCCTTACAATGCGGCATTATATAATGAGAGTAAAGCGCTGTCGGAACATGTATTGAATGAAATGGTCAATGCCACGGGCTGTAAAAAGGAATACGTGTGGGAAACGGACAGCATGAGCGGCATCAATTGGTGCCGGGTTCCGGTTACCATTGTGGAAATGGGTTATATGACAAATGCGGAGGAAGATCTGCGTATGGCGTCCGAAGAATATCAGTGGCAGATTGTTGACGGTATTGCAAATGGGCTGGACCGATATTTTGCCCGATAAAAAAACGTGCAAAATGTGGTGAAAAATGATATAATAAATCTTTAAGAAAAGTGGGTGTATGTGCATCTGCATAATCGTGGGGAAAAGGAGTAAAATGCGATGAAGTATAAGGTATTGCTTACAGGAAACAATAAGATGATCATCAATGAGTTCTTTACCTACATGGATTTCAGTTTCGAGTGTCTGAGCACCTCAGACCGCTACGACGACATTGTAAATCATGTAAAGTACATACAACCGGACGCACTCGTCTATTGCCTGTATGGAGAAAATCCTGACGATTTGAAGCGCTTTGTCAATGTGGAACGAAAGATAGCGGAAAAGAGGATTCCGATCATCATCGTGGGGGATGCCGAGGAGTGCGACCAGTTTGAACGCATTGCGCCCACCATGGAAGTGCATATGTTCAGAAAACCGCTTTCTTCTCAAAGGCTGGAGGAAGGCATTGTCAAGCTGCTCAAGGAAAAACGTCCTCATGCCGGCGAAGAAAGCCATTCCGTGACGGTCAAAAGGGACGATATCAAAACGAAGGACGTTATGCGCGTGGCGGAGCAGCTTTTGGCGCAGCTTGCCAAAGAAGAAGAAAAGGAGAAAGCGCAGCAGGCAGAAGCGGTACGCAAAAAGCATATCCTTGTCGTGGATGATGACAGCAGTGTGTTAAAGCTCTTAAAGGGTTATCTGGCGGAGCGATATGATGTGGCGACAGCCATCAGCGGAAAGATTGCTCTGAAATTTTTGGAGTCGAAGAAAACGGATATGGTACTTCTTGATTATGAGATGCCGATGGAAAACGGTGCCGAGGTCCTTGCAAAGATTCGGGGCAATCAGGCGACGGCGAATCTGCCGGTGGTGTTCCTGACAGGTGTGACTGATAAGAAAAAGATTCTCGAAGTCCTTGCGTTAAAACCGCAGGGGTATCTCACGAAACCAATCGATATGGAAAAACTTTCGTCTACTATCAAAGGGGTACTGGGCTGATTGGATGGCATTTGACGGAGGAAGACAACTATGGCAGTCATTGATGATAAATATCATTTAACAGATTTGATTGATGTGGAAACGCTTCAGAAGGTGCAGAACGCTTTCTCGGATATGTCGGGGATTGCCGCCGTTATTACGGATGTGAACGGCGTTGCGATTACAAAGGATTCCGGTGGTTGTGACTTTTGTCATAAGTATATCAGGAGCACGGAACTTGGGGTAAGACAGTGCGCGGAATGTGACAAGATGGGAGCGACGAGAGCGGCAAAGGCAAAGGCAGCCTGCGTCTATTTCTGTCACGCGGGTCTGGTGGAATTTGCTGCGCCTATTATGGCGCATGGGACTATGGTGGGTTGCGTCGTTGGCGGACAGCTTCTGACCATTCCGCTGGAAGAAAAGCACCTCAGGGAGGTGGGGGAAAAGCTCGGAGTCGATGCGGAAAAGTTGATTGAGTCGGCAAAAGATATCCGCATTGTCGATAAACAGACGATCAATAAGGTATCCAACGCGCTGTATACGATTGCGAACGTTCTTTCAGACGTGGCTTTCAGTAAACATCAGGTCAATATGAAAAACATGGAGCTGAGCAAGAGTTCCAGCATGAAATCGGACTTTCTGGCAAATATGAGCCACGAGATCCGCACACCCATGAATGCCGTGATCGGTATGGCAGAGATGGCACTCAGAGAGGAACTTACGCCGGCGGCAAGGGAGTATATCGGGCAGATCAAATCTTCCGGACAGACGCTGCTTACCATTATCAACGATATTCTGGATTTTTCCAAAATCGAGTCCGGCAAGATGGACATCAGCGATGTGGAATACGAGCCCATGTCCGTGATCAATGATGTGTCAAATATCATTATGACGAGAATTGGAAGTAAAGAGCTGGAATTAACGGTGGATGTGAATCCGGAACTGCCGACCGGTCTTTACGGCGATAATATCCGTATTAAGCAGGTGATGGTGAATCTGGCAAATAATGCGGTCAAATTTACCAAGGAAGGCAATGTCCATGTGAAGGTGGATTTCTGGCAGACAGACGAGGAAAATATCGAACTGTCGATTTCCATCACAGATACGGGAAGCGGTATCAAAGAGAGCGATATGAACAAGCTCTTTCGATCCTTTCAGCAGCTTGACAGCAAAAGAAACCGCAACATCGAGGGAACGGGACTGGGGCTTGCAATCTGTAAACAGCTCGTGACACTGATGAATGGAAAGATCCATGTGAACAGTGAATATGGGAAGGGATCCACCTTTTCCTTTATCATCCCGCAGAAGATTACGAACAATACGCACAGCGTTGAGAAGCTGGAAGATGATCTGGCAGCGGCAGGGTTGATCAAGAGCGAATATATTGCGGGTGAGCTTGCCGGCGATATGGAGAAACTCGGCGTTTCCTATGAGCGGCTGGAATCCGAGGAGTTTCTGAATGTGGTGAAGGAAAAACAGATTGGCTTCCTGTTTATTGAACAGCCTTTGTTTACGGAAGGCGTGCAGTATTTCCTGAAGCTGAATCCGGATGTCAACGGCATACTGCTTACCAATTACCGTTCCGTGCGCTCCTACGATCTGCCGAATCTGCGAGTGGTAAAGAAACCACTCTATATTTTGGGGCTTTCCAATATCTTTCACGGCAGAGAAGATAATTCCGCCTTTTCATTGACGGAGGCGGAAGACTTTGATTTCGTGGCGCCTACGGCGGAGATTCTGGTGGTGGATGACAACGCGATTAATCTGACGGTGGTAAAGGGGTTATTGGCCCCTTTGCAGATGAAGATCGATACGGCTTTGAGCGGCAAGGAGGCAGTGCTCAAGGTGACGGACAAACGTTATGACATTATCTTTATGGATCATATGATGCCGGA
>DETS01000049.1:23818-78707 GCA_002361735.1 Lachnospiraceae bacterium UBA3282
TGGATCATATGATGCCGGAGATGGATGGCATAGAAACCACCCGCGTGATCCGCAGACTGCTTGGAAATAATGGTCAAGTCCCCATCGTTGCGCTTACGGCAAACGCGGTGGAAGGAACGGCGGATATGTTTATCAGCGAAGGCATGAACGATATGGTGGCGAAGCCCATCGAGATGCGGGTCATTGTTTCGAAACTGCAAAAGTGGCTCCCGCCGGAAAAGATTGAAAAGCTCAGGAAGAAAGGGCAGGGTCCCCGTCCGATTCAGAAGGAAGGGGGAGCACAGATGGCTACGAATATCGCAATCAACGGGCTGGATGTGCAGAAAGCTATGAGCTTTTTGGGAAATGAGGAGCTGTTCTGGTCTGTCTTAAAGGAGTATTACCGTGTCATCGATAAGAAGTGCGCGCTGATACAGGAGTATGAGCAGAAGGAGATGTGGCGGGAGTATACGGTCGAAGTGCATGCTTTAAAGAGCGCGTCCAGGCAAATCGGCGCTACTGATCTGGCACATACGGCGGAACAGATGGAAGCGGCGGGCAACGCGGAGAACGCTGCGCTGATCCACAAGATCACACCGGGCATGTTAGAGGAGTATATGTTCTATAAAGGGATTCTTGCACCTTACTTCACGAAGACTGCGGAGGAACAGAGCGGCAGAGCGGCGGATCAGGGAGAACTCACGGGGCTTTTTGCAGCGATGGAAGAAGCCATGGAAAATCTGGATATGGACGCCATGGAGAAGGTGATTCAGGACATGGGGCAGTATTCTTACGACGATGCACAGCGAAAAGTGTTTGAAAAGCTGCAAAACGCCGTGGAGGATATCGATACGGAGAAGTGCGAGGAGATATTGACGGAGTGGAAGACTCTGCTTGGAAAGGGTTAAGCGTCATGACGGGATTTGCGGATAAATTTTATAAATGTTTTATCAGGGAAGACCGATATAAGCTGTTGTTGAGCGGTATCGGCGTCACCATTAAGGTTTCGCTTTTGGCAATCGTGATCGGAATCCTGATCGGAATGCTGATTGCGATGTGCAATCTTTCAAAGAAAAAACCGCTTCGTCTGATTGGCGGTATCTATACGGATGTGATCAGAGGAACGCCCTCGGTGACGCAGCTGATGATCATTTATTTCGTGATATTTGCTTCTGTGCAGCTTGACAAGTGGATCATAGCGGCGATTGCGTTCGGCGTCAATTCGGGCGCCTATGTATCGGAAATCATTCGGGCGGGTATCCTCTCCATCGATAAAGGGCAGATGGAGGCAGGCAGGTCGCTTGGCTTAAACGCCTTTCAGACCATGAGCAGGATCGTCATTCCGCAGGCGGTGAAAAATATTTTTCCCGCGCTGTGCAACGAGTTTATTGTGTTGATCAAGGAAACAGCCATTGTCGGATATGTGGGTTTGATGGATATCCAGAAGGCGGGAGACTTTATCAAGAGCGCAACCTATGAGGCTTTTACGCCGCTCATCGGAACGGCTGTCATTTACTATGTATTGATCAAAATATTGACGTTGGTTTTGAAACAATTCGAAAACAGGCTGCGCAGAGCCGATGCGCATTAGTATGACGGGAAGACGGTAAAAAGAAACAGTTTTTGGAATGACAGTCGGCAGCAGATGGAGTTTTGAGAATGATAAAAGTAAACAACCTACATAAAAAATTTGAGGATCTGACAGTCTTAGATGGGATTGACGAACACATCGAGCAGGGCGAGGTGGTGGTGGTGATCGGTCCCTCCGGATCGGGAAAGAGCACTTTCCTGCGCTGCCTGAATCTGCTGGAGACAGCAACCGAGGGCGAAATTTATGTGGACGACGAGTTGATCACA
This sequence comes from Lachnospiraceae bacterium UBA3282, assembly GCA_002361735.1. Classification (GTDB taxonomy): domain Bacteria; phylum Bacillota; class Clostridia; order Lachnospirales; family Lachnospiraceae; genus UBA3282. The sequence continues at coordinate 25,655 of DETS01000049.1, forward strand.
GACCCGAAGATCAATGTGAACCGCGTGCGGCAGAAGATGGGGATGGTGTTCCAGCAGTTCAATCTGTTCCCGCATCTGACGATCATGGACAATATCACGCTGGCCCCTGTGCTCCTGAAAAAAATGACAAAGGAGCAGGCGGTGAAACGAGGACAGGAACTTTTAGAGAGAGTCAATCTCGGAGAGAAGGCAAACGCATACCCGGCACAGCTTTCGGGAGGACAGAAACAGCGCGTGGCGATCGCCAGGGCTTTGGCGATGGATCCCGAGATCATGCTCTTTGATGAACCGACGTCGGCGCTCGATCCGGAAATGGTGGGCGAGGTGCTCGACGTGATGAAAGATTTGGCAAGGTCGGGCATGACCATGGTGATCGTTACCCATGAAATGGGATTTGCCAGAGAGGTGGCGTCCAGAGTGCTTTTCATCGATCAGGGTGTGGTCATGGAGAGCGGCACACCGGAAGAAGTGTTTGGTAATCCGCGCAACGAGCGGACGAAGAACTTCTTGTCAAAAGTATTATAACCGCGGTATACTGCGATTGTAATAAATAAATTTAGAGGAGCAAAAAACGCTCCGACGAGGAGGAAGAGATTATGAAAAAAGTAACTTTGATTCTTGCGGCTGTTCTTGCGGCATGTACCCTGACGGCCTGCGGAGGCGGTTCCGCAAAGGAAAGCGGCAATACCATCACCTTTGGCACGAACCCGGAGTTCCCGCCCTTTGAGTATGTTACCTCAAACGGCGTGCTCGGTGAGTTTGACGGCATCGATATGGCGATCGCGCAGAAGATCGGTGAGGACAACGGCATGGAAGTCAAGATGGAGAGCATGGAGTTTGATTCCCTTTTGGTGGCGTTGCAGAACGGGCAGATCGATGCGGTCATCGCGGGCATGACGGCGACGGATGAGAGAAGGGAAACGGTAGACTTTTCGACACCCTACTACACGGCGACACAGGTTATGATCGTAAAAGAAGATTCCGATATCGCTACGGCTGCGGATATGGCGGATAAGAAGATCTGCGTGATCCAAGGCTATACCGGTGAGGTTTGCGTGCAGGATATGGGCTACACCTATGAGGCATTCAAGAAAGGTACCGAAGCGATCATGGAGCTGGTGAACGGCAAGTGTGATGTGGTAGTGCTTGATTCCGCAACGGCGCAGAAGTATGTCAGTGACAACGAAGGCTTAAAGATCGTGGAGGATGCTTCGGCATTTGAGGCCGAGGAGTACGCGATCGCGGTGCAGAAGGACAATACGGAGCTGTTAAATAAGATCAACGCTTCCATCGAAAAGATGCTGGCGGACGGTACGATCAACGAGCTTGCTGTGCAGTATACGGAAGCAGCGTCTGCCGAATAAGGACTCGATGCAGAAGTGTTTGAATTGATTTGGGAGGAAAAATCATGAAAAAGAAACTGGTAATGTTAATGGTACTGACGACAGCTCTCGGTGCAGTGTTGACCGGCTGCGGCGGTGAAAAGGAGAGCAAGGCTATGGTGTATGCCGTGGAGGCAGGTTCTGCGGGCGAGGCGGCAGCGCAGGAGAAAGGGTTTCAGATCAACAGCGTGGCTTCTCAGGCGGATGCGTTGATGGAGGTGGCTTCGGGAACATCGGATGCCGCGATCATCGACCTTTTGATGGCAGGCGCCATGATTGGAGAAGGCACCAGCTATCCGGATCTGGTACATACGGATGAACTGACCACAGAGGAGTACGGCGCAGGCTGCCGGAAAGGTTCCGATCTGGCTTCCTACATCAATGCCGTGTTCGCAGAAAGCTACGCGGACGGTTCCATGCAGGAGACGGCTTCGACCTATGGCGTGCAGGAGGCGTTGATCGAGCAGAAGGCGAGCGAGTATGCGGACAACGGTTCCGGTGATGTTGCTTACATTCAGGAGAAGGGAACGCTGATCGTAGGCATCACGGAGTTTGAGCCCATGGACTACAAGGATGCCGCGGGTGAGTGGATTGGTTTTGACGCGGACATGGCGCGCATGGTGGCGGATAAGCTGGGCGTGGAAGCGCAGTTCGTGGTGATTGACTGGGATAACAAGATTATGGAGCTGGATTCCAAGAACATCGATGTTGTTTGGAACGGCATGACTTTGACGGATGAAGTGACGAGCGCTATGGAATGCACGAACGCATACTGCAACAATGCACAGGTGGTCGTGGTACCCGGGAAATAAGGCGGACAGTTTCCTTTCGTAAGTGTACCATGTAATGATACGTCAAAAATGCAGGAGAGTTAGTTATGTTTTTAAGTGTGACGCAGTCACTGCTTGGCGGTCTCTGGACGACCTTTCAGATCTTTCTTTTCACGCTGCTCTTCGCGCTGCCCCTGGGACTGATCCTGGCTTTTGGCGCGATGAGCAGATGGAAGATATTGCGTGGGTTTGTGGGGACGCTTGTGTGGATCATTCGGGGGACGCCGCTGATGCTGCAGCTCATCATCATATTTTACGGCCCGGGACTGTGGCTTTCCCACAATATCTGGAGCGGCAGCGAGGCGGGGCGGATCACGGCGACTGTGGTAGCCTTTTCCATTAACTACGCCTGCTATTTTTCGGTCATTTTCCGCGGCGGGATCGAAGGTGTTCCCGTGGGACAGCGGGAGGCGGGCGAGGTGCTTGGCATGACAAAGAGCCAGATCTTTTTTAAAGTCACGCTCTTACAGATGGTAAAGCGCGTGGTGCCGCCCATGTCCAATGAGATCATTACCCTTGTAAAGGACACGTCACTGGCGCGGATCATCGCTGCCTATGAACTGACGTTTGCGGGTTATTCCTTTATGAAAAGCAGCGGGATTACCTGGCCGCTTTTTTACACGGGCGTATTCTATCTGCTGTTTGTGGGAATATTGACGTTGTTGTTTCGCTATATTGAGCAGAAGCTCGATTATTTCAGGTGAGCGGCGATCGGAAGCGGCGCGGCGATGATGAGAGAATCGGTGCGGACATAAGGAAATGGAGGCGCAAATGGCGGTTTTAGAGGTCAAAAATATCGGAAAACACTTCGGTTCCACGAATGTGCTTGACGATGTGAGTTTTACGCTGGAGGAGGGGAATGCGCTTGCAATCATCGGTTCCTCCGGCTCTGGGAAGACGACGCTTTTGCGCTGCCTGAATTTTCTGGAGACGCCGGATCGTGGTTCCATTACGGTGAAGGGTGAGACCTTGTTTGACGCGGACGATCCCGCAAGCGGTCAGGGGAGTAATCTGCGCACCAAACGGTTGCATTTCGGCATGGTGTTTCAGGCGTTTCATCTGTTCCCGCAGTACACGGCGCTGGAAAACGTGACGTTGGCGGAAAAGCTGCTGGCAAAGGAACGACCTGACTTTAAGCAGAAGAAAAAGGAAATCTATGAGGAGATCGAAGCCCATGGCAAAGAACTGTTAAACCGTATGGGGCTTTCAGAGCGCATGGAGCATTATCCCCATCAGCTTTCCGGCGGGCAGCAGCAGCGTGTGGCAATCGCCAGGGCGCTTGCCTTACAGCCCGATATCCTTTGCTTTGACGAACCGACCTCGGCGCTTGACCCGGAATTGACGGGCGAGGTACTAAAGGTGATTCGGGGACTTGCCGAGCAGCACATGACGATGATCATCGTCACGCATGAGATGGCATTTGCCAGGGATGTGGCGGATCAGATCATCTTTATGGACGAAGGCGTCATCGTGGAGCAGGGCGACCCGAAGCAGGTCATCGATCATCCGAAAGAGGAGCGGACGAGACAGTTTTTAACCAAATACTAAAATCATACAAACAAATCATCCCGGGTGATATTTTTCAGCCACTTTCCGCTGCGGTAGTGCTTGATGACCCAGGGCCATTTGACAAATTCGTCGGTGCACAGCAGAAAATAGACCCAGAGAACGGGGAGCTTAAAAACAAAGGCGGCAAGGAAACCAAGCGGTACCGCATAGATCCACATATCGATCACATCACAGATCAGACCAAAACGACTGTCTCCGCCTGCTCGAAATACGCCTGCAATCAGCGTCGTGTTGACGGCGGCTCCCATGATATAGTAGGTATTGATGAGCAGCATCACTTTGAGATAGCCCATGGCAGTTTCGGAAAGCTTTGCAAAGTGCAGCACGAAAGGTGTGGCTGCAAGCACCATCACGCCGCCAATGGCGCCTGTGATGATCGTCAGTTTCATCAGTTTGGAGGCGTACTCCTTGGCGCGCTCCATGTCGTTTTCTCCCATCACATTTCCCAGCAAAATACCGCCCGCGCTGGCAGTGCCAAAGCAAAGCACGGTGCCGAAATTCCGGACCACGACCACCAGGGAGTTGGCGGCAAGCGATACGGCGGAGATGGAGGACTGGCCTACATAGTTCAGCATCACTACATCCGCAGAGCTGACGGCAGCATTCTTTTCTTTTGCGTAAAGTGATAACATTCTAATACATTCCCATAGCACTGTCAATCGCTTTTCCATACTTTCAAAATTTCTCAATTTTCTTTCATTAAGTACTTGTGTTTTTATAAAAGTATGATAAAGTGAAAAAAGTATTTGAAATTTTGCACTGGAATGGAGAGTATGATGGAAAAGGATATGACAAAAGGCAGTCCCATGAAGCTGATTCTGGGTTTTGCCGTGCCCCTTTTGTTTGGGCTGGTGTTTCAGCAGTTCTACAGTATGATGGACGCGGTGATCGTGGGACATTATCTGGGCGTGGATGCGCTGGCGGCGGTGGGCGCCACAGGTTCCGTCAACTTTCTGATCATCGGTTTTTGCATGGGTGTCTGCAACGGCTTTGCAATCCCGATTGCACAGGAGTTTGGCGCGAAGCACGAGGAACAGTTGAAGCGGTTTGTGGCTAACAGCGTGTGGTTGTCTGTGATTTTTGCTGTGGTGATCACAATCGTGGTGTCGCTTTTGTGCCGCACAATTTTACAGGTGATGCGCACGCCTGCAAACATTATCGACGGTTCTTACAGCTACATCATTATTATTTTCCTCGGCATACCGATTGTGTTCCTTTATAATATGACGGCGGCCATCCTGCGGTCTTTGGGGGACAGTAAGACGCCTGTTGTTTTTTTGGTGATGGCGGCGATTTTAAATATCTTTCTTGACGTATTCTGTATTGTAGTGCTTAAGATGAATGTGAACGGCGCGGCGGTAGCTACAGTGGCTTCGCAGGCAGTCGCGGGCTTTTCCTGTCTGATTTATATGTGGAAAAAGTTTACGATTTTAAAACTTTCGCCGGAAGAACGCAGATGGAACAGGGATTACGCGGCGAAGCTTTGCAATATGGGCATTCCCATGGGTCTGCAGTATTCCATTACCGCTATCGGCAGCGTGATCTTGCAGAGCGCTGTGAACAGCATTGGTTCCAGTGCGGTGGCGGCAGTTACGGCGGGCGGTAAGGTAAGTATGTTTCTGATGTGTCCTTTTGATGCGATGGGATCTACGATGGCAACTTATGGCGGGCAGAATGTGGGCGCGGGGAATTTGGAACGTGTGGACAAGGGATTGAAAAGCTGTTCTTTGCTTGGCTTGATTTATTCTATGATCGCGTTGGGTGCGGTATTTTTGTTCGGAAAACAGATGCTTTTGCTGTTTTTAGACGCGGGGGAGACGCAGATTATTGCGAATGCTTTTTCCTTCCTGCAGATCAATGTCCTGTTTTATTTTCCGCTGGCGCTTGTCAACATCGTGCGCTTCCTGATTCAGGGAATGGGCTTTAGCAAATTAGCGGTCTTTGCGGGTGCTTTTGAGATGTTGGCGAGAGGATTGGCAGGATTTCTGCTTGTTCCGCAATTCGGGTTCAACGCGGTGCGCTTTGCGAATCCACTGGCATGGATCTTTGCGGATATCTTTTTGATTCCGGCCTTTTTCCATGTGCGGAAGAAGCTGGCGCTTATCCTGAACGGACAGAGAGCAGATTCGGATTTGTCTAAATAAGCATTCCCAAGAGTACAATGGAATAGGTACATAACATCAGAGCGTATAGAAAACGATACGCTCTATTTTATTGAGAGAAAATCGTGCAGCCTTTTTTACAAAAGTTTTACTTCAATGCGATTATAGATTTTACATGGCGGCTTTATGATTTTTCTTGGCAGTCAAAATAACAAAAGATTTGGAGGAGATTATGATGAAAAGGAAAATTTTAACAGCTGTAATGGCAGTCAGTATGGCAGTGAGTTGTCTGACAGGGTGCGGCAGCTCCGGCGGGGCGAAGGGAACGGTTACCACGGATGGTTCGACTTCCATGGAAAAAGTGATCGGGGCACTGGGCGAATCTTTTATGGAACGAAATCAGGGAATCAACTTTTCTTACAATCCGACAGGAAGCGGCAGCGGTATTTCCGCAGTGGCAAACGGGACCTGTGATATCGGCCTTTCCAGCAGGAATCTAAAAGAAGAAGAAAAGGCGGACGGATTACAGGAAACGGTTTTAGCGATAGATGGAATAGCGGTCATTGTCAATAAAAGTAATGAGGTAGCAGATTTAAGCCTGGAGCAGATCGCCGGTATCTATACGGGTGAGATTACGAACTGGTCAGAGCTTGGAGGCAGTGACGGAGAAATCGTTGTAATAGGGCGTGAGTCCGGAAGCGGTACAAGAGATGGTTTTGAGTCCATCACGGGAACGGAAGATGCCTGTGTGCTGCGGCAGGAGTTAACGTCTACCGGCGACGTGATCGCTACCGTCAAGAGCAATGAAAATGCAATCGGCTACGCATCGCTGGCATCGGTAGACGACGCGGTTTTGACGCTGTCAGTCGGAGGGGTGCTTCCCAGCTCTGAAACGGTGCTTGACGGAAGTTATGCGATTCAAAGACCTTTCGTTCTGGTGACGAAAGAAGGAAAGGAATTATCCGCAGCGGCAAAAGCGTTTTTTGACTATGCCTTGTCGGAAGAAGCAAAAGAGGTAATAGAGGGGGCAGGGGTAGTTCCTGCAAACTGAGATGAGGAGATTTCTATGAGCAAAACGATTGATAAAGTAATGCAGGGATTTTTCCTCCTCTGTGGACTCATTACCGTAGGCTGCGTGTGCCTGATAACCTTTTATCTGATCATATCGGGGATTCCGGCAGTCCGGGAAATCGGACTTGGAAAATTCCTGTTCGGGAAAGTATGGGCTTCTACGGCAAAAGAGCCGCTATACGGGATTATGCCGTTTATCCTGACCAGTGTATATGGAACAGTTGGCGCGATTATGATTGGCGTTCCCATCGGTTTTTTTACAGCAGTCTATCTGGCGAAGTTTGCGCCGGGGTGGATAAAAAAGAGTGTTGGTTTTGTGGTTTCGCTCCTCGCTTCAATCCCTTCTGTGGTTTATGGGCTTGTGGGGATGCTGGTTCTGGTTCCGGCAGTCAGAGAGCTGTTTCAGATAGCGGACGGGGCGACACTTTTTGCGGCGATGATCGTGCTTGCCGTTATGATACTGCCGTCAATCATCAATGTGTCCGTGACGGCACTCGATGCGGTTCCAAAGAAATATGAACAGGGCGCTCTTGCGCTCGGCGCTACGGAATGTGAAACCTGTTTCAGGGTTTCCGTTCCGGCGGCAAAGTCAGGGATCATTGCCTCTGTAGTGCTTGGCATTGGGAGAGCGGTCGGCGAGGCAATGGCGGTCATGATGGTATCGGGAAATGTCGCCAATATGCCGAAACTTTTTGGCTCCGTAAGATTTTTGACGACTGCTGTGGCGTCGGAAATGTCTTATGCGTCGGGATTGCAGAAGCAGGCATTGTTTTCCATAGCGCTGGTTTTGTTTGTATTTATTATGGTGATCAATTTTGTGCTGCGCAAGGTAACCTTGGGAGGTGACGGAGCAAAATGAGATGGGAGACAACCCGTAATTTCAAGCAGGCAGCATGGAAAGCCCTGATGTTAGTAAGCGCTTTGATTACCTGTTCCATTTTAGTATTTATGATTGGGTATGTGCTGGGACAGGGCGTGAAAGGGTTAAGCATTGATTTCCTGACGACAAAGCCAAGCTATTTAACGGAACATATCGGTATTTTACCGGACATTTTGAATACCGTTTATATCCTTGTTGTGGCGATTGCCGTGCTATTGCCATTGGGCGTAGGGGCGGCGGTTTATCTGAGCGAGTATGCAAAAAACGATAAAGTGGTAAGGGTGATCGATTACGCAGCGGATATTCTTTCGGGTATTCCGTCCATTATATACGGTTTGGTGGGAATGTTGTTTTTTTGCCAGTTTTTAAGGATGGAAACGAGCCTGCTTGCCGGAGCATTGACCCTGGTGATTATGAATCTTCCGACGCTGATGAGAACGACAAGGGAGAGCCTTTTATCCGTGGCAAAGGGATTGAGAGAGGGGGGATATGGGCTTGGGGCGTCAAAATGGAGAGTCGTGAGGAGCATTGTGATACCGGAGTGTCTGGATGGCATGATAACAGGCTGTATCCTCTCGGCAGGAAGAATCTTAGGAGAATCGGCAGCACTTCTGTTTACCGCTGGATTTGCCCATACCCTGCATGGTTTTTTTGATGGGATCACCAATGCCGGAGCCACACTTACAGTGGCATTATATGTATACGCAAAGGAGCAGGGAGAATTTCAGGTGGCGTTTTCCATAGCGGTGATTTTAATGCTGTTAGCAGTTATCGTAAATATGAGCGCAGAGATCGTAAAAGCAGTGTTCAAAAGAAAAAAGGAAGGATAGCATGGCAAAATTTGAGATAGAAAAATTAAATTTATACTACGGTTCCTTTCAGGCTCTAAAGGGAATCGATATGGAGATTCCGGAGCATGAAGTGACCGCTTTTATCGGGCCAAGCGGCTGTGGGAAATCAACCTTTTTGAAATGCCTAAACCGCATGAATGACCTGGTGGAAGGGTGCAGAATAGAAGGGAATGTCCTGCTGGACGGCAGTAACATTTATGAGGACGCGAATGTCAGTCATCTTAGAAAAAGAGTGGGCATAGTATTTCAACAGCCCAATCCCTTTCCGATGAGCATTTATGACAATATCGCGTTTGGACCGAGAACGCATGGGATCAAAAGCAAGGCAAAATTGGATGAAATTGTGGAGCGTTCTTTAAAGCAGGCGGCAATCTGGGAAGAATGCAGGGACAGGTTAAAGAAAAACGCTTTGGGAATGAGCGGCGGGCAGCAGCAGCGGCTTTGTATTGCGAGGGCGCTTGCGGTAGAGCCGGAGGTTCTTTTAATGGATGAGCCGACAAGTGCCCTGGACCCGATATCTACTTCTAAAATAGAAGATTTGATCATGGAACTAAAGGAGAGATATACCATTGTGATCGTTACGCACAATATGCAGCAGGCAGCACGAATTTCTGACAGGACGGCATTTTTCCTGCTGGGAGATTTGGTTGAGTATGACGAAACGGAAAAGATTTTTTCAAAACCCGCAAAGCAGAAAACGGAAGATTATATTACGGGCAGATTTGGTTGATGGAGGAAAGAGATGGCAAGGGAATATTACGGGCAGCAGTTAAAGGAATTGAAAAACCGGATGCTCCTTCTCGGCAGTATGATAGAGGGGGTGATCGAAGATACGGTCAGGGCGTTGGTCAGTCAGGACATAGAAAAGGCGAAGGAGATTGCCGCAGGCGATGATAAGGTGGATAAGCTGGTGCGTCAGATAGAGGAACAATGCTACTCCCTGCTGTTAAGACAACAGCCGGTTGCAAGGGATTTGAGGGAAGTTTCTGCCGCGTTAAAAATGATCACGGATATGGAACGGATCGGAGACCATGGAACCGATATTTCCGAACTGATAATTCTGATGAGTGAAAATCCGTATCCGGAGGAAATCGGGATGATAGAAGAAATGTCAAAGGAAGCGATGATTATGCTGATGGAAGCCGTAGATGCGTTCGCGCAGGCAGACGCAGGAAAGGCGGAAGCAGTGATCGGGAAGGATGACATAGTAGACGCGTTATTCCTGAAAGTAAAAGACTCGATTGCATTATCCCTTAAAACGAGTGAAACGGACGCCAAACAGGAGCTGGATCTGCTTATGGCTGCAAAGTATTTTGAAAGAATTGGCGACCACGCAACGAATATCGCGGAGTGGGTGATTTTTGGCATTACCGGGGAGTTACCGAAGGATTAGGGGAGGATGGCGCTGTTCTTTTATGCAATCTGTGCAGGAGTTTTACAGATAATAAATGTGGGTGAAGATGCCGTAATCTGTATTTCAGAAAGTGTTTCAGGGATTAGCGGGATAATAGCCTACGTTGGAACGGCATTGTGGATGCTCCGCAGAGAAAGGACGGCATTTTGATCATCAAGAATGGTAACCGGCGTGAAATATCATAGTGGCATTATGCAGGCACTGGAAAACGGAAAGGGTGTATAGTATAATATGTGTGGAAATCGATAGTGGACGAGAAACGAAGCCGCAAACGGCGCGGAAACGAGGCGGAAATGAGCGTAACGATTTTTACCATGACACATAAAAAATTTCCCACCCCCGGCGATCCTGTCTATGTACCGTTGCAGGTCGGTAAAGCCGGGAAGGAGAATTTGGGCTATATCGGAGATGATACGGGTGTCAATATTTCTGAAAAGAACTGCTACTACGGCGAACTGACAGGCGTGTACTGGGTCTGGAAAAATATCAAAACGACAGACTATGTGGGAATCTGTCATTACCGCCGTTATTTCTGTACCGAGGAGGGGCGGATCCTTACACAGCGGGAATATGAGGAAATTCTTTCCGATTACGATATCATTACCTCCAAGCTGCTGAAACTGAATTTTAGTTATTATGAAGGCTATGCAGGAGATTATAATATTCATGACCTGAATGTCGTGGGGGAAGTGATCAGGGAAGCTTATCCCGCATATTACGAGACCTTCGAGAAGCTGGTACACAGTAAGGGTACGTACTTCGGCAATATGATGGTCTGCAAAAAGGAGATTTATGACGCTTACTGTGAGTGGCTGTTCGGCATTTTTGAAAAGGCGGAGGGAAAGATCGACGCTTCCGGGTACGACGACTACCACAAGCGGGTCTATGGCTTTATCTCTGAATTTCTGCTCTATGTGTGGACGCAGGTGCAGGGGCTTAAGGTGTATGAGTGCAAGGTCGGCATGACCGACGAGAAGCGGGAGACGGCGGAGATAAAGGAGCGGCTGGCGGAATACTTTGCGAAAAAGGACATTGCGGGGGCAAAGGAATACATGCTGGCTTGTTTGGAAAAGCGTCCTGACGTGCTGATGGAAGCCTCTGACATTACGGGAGAGTTAAAGACGTCTATGCAGGTAATTGCGGTATGCGAGTTGGAAAAACAGGCTTACGGCAGCAGTACTATTGATCGGATTCAGGACTTTGGGCAGTTGATTGCGCATTTTCAGAAGCTGAATGATGTGATTCAGGGATGGAAAGAGAGGGAAACAAAAATGTCTCCCTCAGAAGTAGAGTTTTATTTAAAAAGTGAGTATATTACTGATATCGCGCTGGAAGCCTCGGCGCGGTTGTTTTATCCTGCAGCGGAGGCGGCGGAGATTACGGCTGCTTTGGCAGCGTCACAAACCCATCTTCCGAATACAGATAATACAGTCCCTTCTCCTTCGTGTAGCCGAAAAGATAGGAGCGGGGATATCTGACAGGGTTTCCGTTTTCGTCCTCGCCTTCCCCCGATTCCGTGAACAGTACGGCAATCGCAGGCACAGTTCCGTTCGGGGTGTCGGCGTGATACAGAGCATAGGTGTTTTCCATATAGCCGTTGCTGCTATTATTCTGCAGTTCATCATTGATTACAGCTCCGTAGTCTGTCCCGTCAATGAAAAACGCATAGCTGCTTTCCCCGGTAGCAGGATCGACGACTTGACCGTAGAAGGCGAGCCCTTCCTCCGTGCCGTCACCGTCCAGATCGAAATAACAGTCGGGATCACCGTCCACGATGGGTTCAAACGTATCGGGATCGCATTTGTAGATATAATAGCGTTCGTCCACAAAATTGCCGCTGTAGCGGTAGTCTTCTTTTAATCCCAGATCGTACGCTTTTTCATAGGGCAGCATAAAGGCAATTTCCCCGGAGGAATAAGGTCCGAGGAGATAAGGCGCTACCAAAAAGCTGATGCCGCTTTTGGTAAAGACCCAGTTGTCACCGTCGAACAGCGCGCTGTCCAGATCGTTTTTGGAGGGAGGACCGAACAGTTTATCCCGATAAGCGGGCGTATCCGCCAGATTGATCATGTAGTCCAGAACCGTGGCGTGAAAGGCTGCGTAATCTTCGGCAATCTCATCAAAGGCAAGGAGTTCGCCTGTTTTGGCATTGTAGTTTCTGCCGCCGGAACCGTAGTTGCCGTGGGCGCCGCCGGTGTAGTCATAAACCGTGATCTGAAAGGAAATCACGGCATCATCCGCGCGGGTCACCTTTGTGTTCGCCATTGTGCTGTAGCCGAGAAAGTCCCAGCCGTCTTCTCCGAGGCTTGCCGCATAGTCTTCCTTCGCTGTGTCCACAAGCGCATTCTGATTCGTGGAAAAATTCTGATAGTATGCTTCCAGATCGGCGTTGATTTTTTCTGCGATGTCCGGCGCGTCTTCCATGCTTACCGCAGGTGTCTGTACGCTGTTTGTGAAGATCACAGTGCCGTCGTCGGCTTTGATTTCGTCGATCGTTTCCTGAATTGTGACGGTGACTTTGGAAGCAGTTGGCGTGTCTGTTTCCGACGGATTGTTTGTGACATTTGTGTCAGAACTGTCCGCGCTGCTCGCTGCATCATTGGAAGCGTCTTCTGACTGTGTTGGAGCGGTATCGTTTCCTGTTGATTCAGTCTGTGCATGGTCGGACCCTGTGACGTCGGCGCCGTTCGAAATTTCCTGTCCGGTATCCGCGGAAGAATTATCTTCCGTGCCGCATGCGCATAAACCAACCGCAAGCAGGGCGGCGAGAAAAGCAGTGGATGTTTGTTGAAATAATGTTTTCTTTTTGGGGTTCATGGTTTGGTCCTCTTTTCAGTCATCGTTATTTATCAGTAGTAGTTGTTTGTTAATCCTATTATTTTATTTCATATTCCTTTGGAAATTTTTATTTATGTTCCGAACGGGCAGGCAACCATGCACAGACCGCAGGCGTGCTTCCTGCCGAGCGTTTTGATGGACAAACTTCTTTTTTCGTTGCAAAGCTTATAATCTATGAGATCGCTTCTTACAGAGTCAATATTCCATGTTGTATGATGCAATGCCTTATGCGGACAGGCATCAACACAGTCTCTGCAATGTTCGGGACAAAGGCTTTCCGTGATTTTTTCACTGTAGGCGAAGGGCGCGTCAATTAAAATCGCAGAGAGTCTTACCCGCGGGCCGTATTTTTTGGTGATTACCACATCATTTTTCCCAATCCAGCCAAGCCCTGCATGGATGGCGGCAAACTTGAACGAAAAAGGAGCCTCCAAGTCTGTCTCGTTGTTTTGTGCAACGGGCGGGATGTAGTATGTTACCTTCTGCTCCGTCAGTATTTTTCCAATTGGGCTAAAATTTTTTCCACGATGTTTCTGGCGTCCTGAATGCCCTTTTCAAATGCTTCTTCCGTGTAAGTTTCGAGCGTCAATTGTTCCCCGTAAGGGACTGCGAATACGAGGGCGGATTGATAGACGTCGGCATAGGTGCTGTAGGAAGTATCCGTAAATCCATAAAGGGTTTGCGGGTATGTTAAAAACAGGTCGCGGATGTTTTTTTCAAGCATGGTAAAATCTATTCGATAGACTTCCAGTGGTAATTGTGTCATACAATGCTCCCATAAAAATTTCAAGGACTATGTTGCCATAGTCCTTGACTGTAGTGTCACCGCAGCGACGCTAACGCTTTTTGAACGTCCACTTGTTGGCAGGACTCTCCTTTAATAGTATTCTACCAAAGATAGATTTTTTGTCAATGACTTTGCAAAATTTTTCATTTCATAATCCAGTACCCATCATACGCAAACCCGTTTTTTCCGATCAAATACTCCTCCGACTTCGTAAAGCCCGCTCTCTGCACGGCTTTTGCCCGCTCCACCGCATAGATGGGAACTTTGGTGATGACGCCGTCGCAGCCGAGCAGTTCAGGGATATGGGGCGTAATCAGCGTTGTGATATCATACAGCGCGTCCTCTGTTTCGTAGTCGCTTCTAACGTCGATGCGCAGGATGCCCGTATTGTGATAGGTGTCTTCGGAAACACGCAGACATAACTCGACGGTCCCGATTACGGTTGACGATGTTTTGTCGATAATAGACAGTCTGGCAAACCAGCCGTTTTCATAGGACATTTTCCAAAAGCCAAGCGCCTCTGCCATTCTTTCCTTTGTCGCATAATAGAAATTATCACCGTCGCAGTTGTCGCTGTTAAAAAAGGGCAGCGCGTTCTTGTCGCTGTAAACCTTTAACAGATCGTCACAGTCCTTTTCCTCAAATAATCGCAGGATAAATTTCTCACTTTCCAGCGTGGGGCAGGATTCATAAATACTCATAAAATATCTCCATGAAATGATTTATTTGCTCTGTCCGGGCTTCCACGGCGGCGGACATAACAGGGTCGTTTTTCCGATGCCGGGCAAAACATCGTAAATCGGGCAGTCCATTTTTTCCTCAAAATATTCTTTATTGTGAAAGGTGATGTCCCAGCCTTTGATGTAGGTTTCCATGATGCCGTATCTGCGCGTCACATCAACGAATCTTTTCTCTAAAATGACGAAACCGTAATCCGTGGCAAGGGCGTCGCAAATCTGAATCAACCTATCGTAATCATCCGCCTGACAAGTGGAAATATATTCTTTGATGATTTTTTCTTCTTCGGTTTCAGGAATGTAAGTAAACTCGTCCTGCATCAGAGGATAGGAATGCGTCATGCAGATTCTGGCGACCTCATCCCAGCCTTTTTTCATGGAATAAACATAGCCTTCGTAGACGTGTTTGGGAATCGACACAATGCCGACCCTGCGCCCGATATCGTGCAGCATCCCTACAATGTAGGCTTTGGTTTCATCCAGATCGGGAACCTTTTGCGCGATATTTTTGGCGGCAATGCCGACATTTAAGGAATGTTTGATCCACGGTCCGGGATTGAGCTTGGATGCAATCTCCAATTCCTTTTTGGCTTCTTCTATTGTGGGTAACATGGGGACCTCCTGAATGTCTGCTTCTGAGTGGCGAATGTCTACTTTTTCCTCTTGAATGTCTGCTTTTTGGTTATTCAAAGTCTATTTTTGAACCACAAAAGTCACGACATTCGTATCTAAATGACTGATGCTTCCATTCCGCGGGATATCATATTCCTGCGCTGCCACACCTGTTTTCAAAATCCGCCAGTCGGAAAAAATATCTTCCAAAAGCAACTGCAATTTTTCCGTCGGCAGATTGACTTCAAACTGCGCTTCCAACGGTTCCTTTGTCTTGGCATTCGTCTCGCGAACGTTGGAATTGATCGCCAGACAGACAATACCGTTTTCCCTGACACCATTTTCAATTTCTGATAATTTCCTGATAAAAGATTCCTCGCTGTCGATGTGTTCCAGAGCTGATATTGCCATAATCAGATCATAGGAATCTTGACGGATTTCATATTCCTCAATGGGTTTGATGATCCCGTTGATGATTTCACTGACGCCGTATTCTTTGGCGCTTTGATTTAGCTTCTCGATTGCTATCTCCAACAGATCGACGCAGTCCACCGTGCAGGTTATGTTTTGATAAGTTTCCGCAATGCAGATACTGTTGCGCCCGATGCCGCAGCCCAGATCCAGTACGCGAAGCTCTTTGTAGTTGCTAAATAAGGGAATCAGTTCCCGCACTGTTTTGATCGGTTTTTGTAGCCAGCTGTTTTTGTCATAGAGGTTTTCTCTGCTATAAGTCTCGATATGGGAGTTCTTTTCGCTTTCCCGGATGCGGGTCAGTCTGTCATTCATAAACGAATTACCTTTGTTTTTCGTTGCCTGATACGAAAAAATTGTATCATAGAATCGGTGGTTTTACAATGAAATCCCAAACGAAGAACGAAGGGAACACATCCTACATAACACAAAGAAGAAATGTTAAAATGTGTTGCTTGCGGCAACGGGCGATTTTCTCTACAATTAGGATAACGATGAAAAGAGGAGGTTATCATGTATGCTCAACGAAAATTTGAAAACAATCAGAAAAGCCAAAGGACTTTCACAGCAGGAACTGGCGGTCAGGTTGAATGTCGTGCGGCAGACAATTTCGAAATGGGAGCAGGGGCTGTCGGTTCCCGATTCCGATATGCTGATCCTTTTATCAGAAGCGCTGGAAACGTCTGTGAGCACCTTGCTCGGAGAAACGGTTGTCGAAGCGGAGACAGACAGCTTAAAAGCCATCGCGGAAAAATTGGAGGTGATCAACCTGCAGTTGGCGCAAAGAAAAATCAGGAGAAGAAAAA
Source organism: Lachnospiraceae bacterium UBA3282 (assembly GCA_002361735.1). GTDB lineage: Bacteria > Bacillota > Clostridia > Lachnospirales > Lachnospiraceae > UBA3282. The sequence goes on from DETS01000049.1 coordinate 42,005, forward strand.
CAATCCATTGGCTGCTTGTTTCCTTATGCGCAGTGATTGTAATCGTTTTTGCAATCTTACTGAGATTGGAAAGCCCTTATTTGGGATGGGATTACAGTGACCCCGAAACCGCTGTCCTAGGCGTGGCATTTCACGCATTGGAATGGCTGTTTGTCAGGATTGCGCCGATCCTTTTTATTGGAGCTGTCATTGGAATGATTAAGGTTTCATGTTCCGGTACGAAGCGGGATTGAGTTGTTTTGCATGAAAATGTTGCGGGCTTTGGTTTGGGTGTGTACAATGAAAGCATCAGGCGGATGTCAATCTAACATTAACATTGTTCGTCACATAAATGCTCCGACATAGAGGTAATTATGGAAAATGTCTTAACTCTATTTGAAAAACAAACCGCAGACTGGTTTACCGATACGCTGGGCGAACCTACCCCCGTACAGAAGGAAAGCTGGCCCGTCATTGCGGCGGGAAGTCATGCGCTGATCTCCGCACCCACCGGTACGGGAAAAACCCTGTCGGCGTTTTTTGTCTTTCTGGATCAGATGAAACAGCAGGCGCAGGCAGGGACATTGAAACAGGAATTACAGCTCATCTATGTTTCGCCGCTCAAGTCTCTGGCGGCGGATATTCGGGAGAATTTAAGGCGTCCCCTGGAGGGAATCGGCGCGCAGGATATCATTTCGGTGGGAATCCGCACGGGGGATACGTCTCAGCGGGACAGACAGCGGATGATCAAAAAACCGCCGCATATTCTGATCATTACCCCGGAATCTTTATATCTGATGCTGACAAGCAAGACGGGACAGAGTGTGCTGGCGACAGCCAACGCTGTAATCATCGATGAACTGCACGCCCTGATCGATACCAAGAGAGGGGCGCATTTGATGCTTTCTCTGGCAAGGCTGGATCATCTTTGCGGCAGAGCATGTCAGCGCATCGGTCTGTCCGCGACGATAGAGCCTTTGGAGACAGCGGCGCGGTATCTGGCGCCTGAGGAGGTAAAAATCATTGCGCCGAAGATGAAGAAGCAGGTGCGGTTAGAAATCTTAAGCCCGTATCCCAATGTGAGCAGAGGCCCCCGAAAGGATCCCGTGTGGGAGGAGCTGGGGAAGTTGGTCTATCAGTATTGCCAAGGCAGTCGCAGCGTGATTGCCTTTGTGGAAGGGAGAAGATATGCGGAGAAATTGTCGTATTATGTAAACCAAATGGGCGGAGATGGGTTTGCCAGAGTACACCACGGGAGCCTTTCCAAGGAACAGCGAATGGAGACGGAGGCACAGCTGCGGGACGGGAAACTCAGACTGTTATGCGCTACCTCGTCCATGGAATTGGGAATCGATGTGGGAGAGATCGATCAGGTTTTGCAGGTGGGCTGCCCGCGCACGATTTCCGGAACCATGCAGCGTTTGGGACGAGCGGGTCATAACCCGGGGCGTGTCAGTGTGATGTATCTGTTTCCCAGAATGGCGGCGGAATGTGTGTCCTGCGGCATGACGGCACAGCTTGCCAGGGAAGGCGGCGTAGAACATGTGAAACCGCCTACGCAGTGTTTGGATGTATTGGCGCAGCATCTGGTGTCGATGGCGGCTTTCAAAAGTTATGAGGTTGATGAAGTGATGGAGATTCTGCCCCGTGCATGGTCTTTTCGGCAGATCACGAAAGAGGATGTGAAGGCGGTCCTTTCCATGCTGGCGGGGGATTATGAGCATGAGAAGGACATTCCTGCGCGCCCGCGGATCCTTTATGACCGCATTCATGAAAAGGTGGAGGGCGACGGCTACAGCAGGATGTTAGCCGTCTCAGCCGGCGGGACGATTCCTGACAAAGGCTTATACACAGTGCGGAACGAGGAAGGGGTCAAGCTGGGCGAGGTGGATGAGGAATTTGTCTACGAATCCCAGAAGGGAGACCGTTTCATCCTCGGTTCCTTTGCGTGGCGGATCGTGAACATCAGCCGAGATACCGTGACGGTGACGCAGGCAAAGATGGAGGGCGCGAGGCTTCCTTTTTGGCATGGGGAGATCAAAGGCAGAGATAAGCGGACGGGCGAAGCGTTTGGCAGGATTTTTCGCTCCTTACAAGGCGCATATGAGGAGGACAGGTTACAGGAAGCGCTTGGGGAATTAGGGTTGGACGAGACGGCGGCTTCGCTGGCATCGGGTTATCTGGAACGGCAGATCAAGGCGGCGGGCAGCCTGTCGGATCATGAGACGATCATTGTGGAACATTTTAAGGATACGGTGGGAAACAGCCAGATGATGGTGCATTCTGTCTTTGGCAGACGGATCAATGCGCCCCTGTCCCTGCTTGCGGCGCAGACCGCCGGAGAAGAACTGAGCATGGAAATCGGCAGCGTGGATGAGGAGGACGGTTTTCTGCTCTATTCTTATGGCAATCAGAAATTACCCGAAGGGCTGCTGCAGAGGATCGATGCGGATGCCTGTCTGCGGAGGCTGGAAATCTTACTGCCCGCCACGCCGCTTTTTAATATGGCGTTTCGCTATAACAGCGGTCGGGCTTTGATGATGGGCGTGCGCAAAAACGGCAGACAGCCCCTGTGGATGCAGAGACTGAAAAGTGCGGAAATGCTGGAACAGGTGGTCAGGGAAAATGAGCATCCGCTGATTCGAGAGACCAGACGGGAGTGCATGCAGGAGTTGTGGGACGCCGCAGGCGTGCAGGAACTTCTCTATGATATCCGCAGCGGTGCGGTGAAGGTGCGGGAGATTTATACGGACATTCCCTCTCCGATGTCGCTGCCTCTGCAATGGAGTCAGGAAGCGGCAGTGATGTATGACTATGCGCCCACACCGCGGGGAATCCATGGGGCGGTGGAGGAGGCTTTGAAGAAAGAAAAGCAGCTGATACAGGCGGGAGAACGTGAACTTGCGCAGGTGCAGGAGAGGAACCGCATGCCGAAAGACGAGAAACAGCTGCATACACTGCTGATGACGGAGGGCGATCTGGCAGCGGGAGAATTGGATGTACCCGTGGAATGGCTGGATCATCTGGCAAAGGAGGGCAGGGCGCTGTATCTGGAGCAGGGGCTGTGGATTGCGGCAGAGCAGGAGGCGGAGTATATCCGTGCGCTTGAGGGAGAAGCAAACGCGCAGCTCCACATCGTAAGAAGGATGCTTCGTTACCGTGGGGCAGCGGATGCCGCGCAGACGGCGGATCGTTACGGGTGGTCTTTCGAGACGGCAGAGGAAATCCTGGAAGAACTGTGCAGGCAGCAGGCGGCAGTGAAACAGGATGGCAGATACTATCACGGGGAGTTATACAGGCGAGCCAGAGTGCGGACGCTGAAAAACAGGCGGGAGGAGATGCAGACCTGCCCTGCGGAAAACTATGCGGCGTTGATGCTATCGCAAATGGAATCCGGCGCGCCGTCTGCGGAATGTCTGCAGGAGACGCTCAGACAGTATGCAGGTATGACATTTCCCGCTTCGTTTTGGGAAAAAATCTTGCTGCCCGGTCATGTGAGAAATTATAAACCTTCTCTGCTGGATGCGTTTCTGGCGGAAGGAGAATTATTCTGGCATATGGAGGAAAAGGGCGGTCTGCGTTTTGATTTTCAGGCGGATGTTGATTGGGAGGCGGACTTGCCGCGGGAGGGCTTGGCAGGGGAAGTGCTGACGGAGGAAGAACGCCTCCTCTATGAAGCGATCGTCAGGCGCGGCGCCTGTTTTATGCAGTCATTAAATAACCTGCTGCCGGGGCAGTCTCCTTATGACTTTTTGCTTTCCCTGATGGAAAAAGGGCTTGTCTATGCGGACAGTTTTCTTCCTGTGCGACAGTGGAACGACAGAGAAAAGACGAAAAAGGCTGTGGTAAGGCAGCGCGTCAATCTACGGGTAAAAGCCCTGCAGACAGGAAGGTGGGATGTCGTCAGACCCGTGCGGGAGAAGACCATAGAGGAAAAGCTGAATGCCTGTTTTCGTGTCAGTCCCATTCTCAGCAAGGAGACGGCGGCTGCCTGCGGGTTATCCTGGCAGGAGGCTTTGTCGGTGCTTCGCATCTGGGAGTACACGGGACAGGCCCGGCGGGGATATTTTGTCAAAGACCTTTCCGGCGCACAGTTTATTCTGGGAAAGGATTATGAGAGCGTGGTGCGCAGACTGCAAGATCCCGAAAAAAAACTGATGTGGGTCAATGCGGCGGATCCCGTCCAGTGCTGGGGGAAGACATTGCCGCACAGGGAAGACCGCAGCTTTATCAATGTGCCGGGGACGGCGGTTGCCTGTTATGGCGGGCTGCCTGTTGCCGTGATGGAGCGGCAGGGAAAGGTACTGCGAATCTGGGAGGAAACATTGCAGGAGGAGTGTCTGCGGCTGTTTGCCGAAAAGTTCAAACAGGGCAGCATTTTTGCGGGCAGTAAGCGGATCGTGGTGAAAGAATACCCTGACGCAGCGGCCGAAGCCCTGCGCCAGGCGGGATTTCGAAAAGAGATGCAGGATTATGTGCTGTATCTTTAGATGAGAGCTGAGAAGACTACGTTGCGTATTTTTCTGGTGTAGGCGGTAGTGCCCGTATCGGTTTTTTGCTGCATGAGCAAAAGGGTCATATCGTCTGCGGGATCGACGGTCATGTAAGTACCAAGCCAGCCGTCCCAGCCAAATTCTCCGAGGCTGCTAAGTGAGATAGCGGCGCCCGGGTCTTTCATGATGCGCATTAAATTAGCATAGCTGCAGCCTGCCAGACTTTCCCACTGTCTGACGTAAATGTCAAGCGACGGCGCAAGGTGAGCCTGCGACAGAAAGGCAACCGTCCGCGGGGAGAGGATCGAGACATTTTCCAAGCTTCCCCCATGCAGGAGCATTTGCGTAAAACGGGCATAATCGTCGATGGTTGAGACCAGACCCGCGCCGCCGGATTCAAAGGCGGGAGGCGTTTTCATATCATTGCTGACGCCAAGATGGGGAAAATGAAATTCTTGCAATCCATTTCCGTTATCCTGATAAACTTTCGCAAGGCGCGATTGCTTTTCTTCGGGGACAAAAAAGGCAGTGTCATGCATGCCAAGGGGTTCAAAAATGCGCTGCTTTAAGAAATCACCAAAGCGCATCCCCGAGACAACTTCGATCACGGCGCCGAGTACATCTGCGGACATGCCGTACTGCCATTTTTCTCCGGGCTGAAATGCCAGAGGGATTTCTCCGAGGCGATTCATGATTTCGCAGGTAGTCAGCGCTTTTGGCGTGGACAGATGCGTGATCACTTCCTCCATAAGCAGATTGGTACGGATTTCGGTCAGGCAGCCCTCTCCCGGGTAGGTCAGCCCCGAGGTCATATTCAAAAGATCCTGAATCACAACGGGACGTTTTACAGGGAGGAGCATACCGTCTGCCATCACTTTCTGATTGCGAAATCCCGGCAGATAAGCGGAAACGGGATCATAGAGATCGATTTTTCCTTCTTCCAGAAGAATCATCGCGGCGGCGGCAGTGACAGGCTTGCTCATGGAATATAGGCGGAAAATGGTATTTCTCGTCATGGGCAGTCCGTCCACCAGATCGCGCATCCCTGCTTCGTAATAGCACTGTTCCTCTCCGCCTTGCAGGACCATACAGTTTGCGCCTGAGACAAATCCTGTTTCCGTCATTTCCCATAATAAATCCTGAATGCGGGACAATTTTTTCTGATTCATAGTGATCTCCGTTTTCTCTGTCTGTGCCCTTTACACAGACAGCTATTTATTTGATCAGCGCTTCCTTAGAAACTGTTTTTTATATTAGTCGCGTCGCTGACTGTCTCAAAATCATATCATATATTTTGAAAGTTCACAATCATAAGTCCTGCCGTTTTTCCGAAAGTAATAGATTTTCAGATTGAGTCCGCCGCCGCCTCGTGTTAGAATGGGGAAAAAGAGAAATACGGGAAACAGGGTCGCGTTCACGCGCACCGAACACGAATACCCTGAAAATCAGAGCGGGCGCGGGAAAAGAGGGCGGTATGAATTATCAGGAAGCATACGACAAGCTGGAAAAGTACGGGCAGCTTCATGTACTGAAATACTATGAGGAACTGAGCAATCGGGAGAAAGAGGAACTGCTGACCCAGATTGAGCAGACGGATTTTAATGTACTGTCGCTTTGTGAGAAAAAGGAGACCTTAAATCCCAGAGGAAAGATTGAGCCGATTGAAGTGATGGAACTTTCCGCGATCGAAGCAAAGAAAGAGGAATACACAAAAATCGGTCTGGAAGCCATCCGCGCAGGCAAGGTGGGCGCGGTGCTCCTTGCGGGCGGCATGGGCACGAGACTCGGTTCCGACGCACCCAAGGGTGTCTATAACATTGGTCTGACAAAGGATGTGTTTATCTTTCAACGGTTGATTGAGAACCTGCTGGATGTGGTACATCAGGCGGAGGCATGGATTCCTCTTTATGTGATGACCAGCGACAAGAATCATGACACGACTGTCAGTTTCTTCAAAGAAAAGGAGTATTTCGGCTACAATGCGGACTACGTGACTTTCTTCATGCAGGACATGGCGCCGGCTGCGGATTATAGCGGAAAGGTTTACATGGAGGCGAAAAACAAAATGTCCACCTCTCCCAACGGCAACGGCGGCTGGTTTTTATCCATGATGAAATGGGGCGTGGCGGACAAAATGAAACAGGCGGGCGTGGAGTGGCTCAACGTGTTTGCGGTGGATAATGTGCTGCAGCGCATCGCCGATCCCTGTTTTGTGGGCGCAACGATCGCGACAAACAGCGCGGTGGGCGCGAAGGTGGTGGCAAAGACGGCGCCTGATGAAAAGGTGGGCGCAATGTGCCTTGAGGATGGAAAGCCTTCCATTGTGGAATACTATGATATGACGCCGGAACTGATGGCGGAAAAGACAAAGGACGGCAAGCCCGCTTACCATTTCGGCGTGATCTTAAATTATTTGTTCCGGGTGAAGGATTTGGAGGAGATCGTGGCGAAAAAACTGCCGCTCCATATTGTAGAGAAGAAGATTCCTTATCTGAACGAGGCGGGAAAGCCGGTGAAACCCGAGGAGCCAAACGGCTATAAGTTTGAGCAGCTGGTGCTCGATATGATTCACGAGCTGGATTCCTGCCTGCCTTACGAGGTAGTCAGAAATAAGGAGTTTGCGCCCATCAAGAATAAGGCGGGGGTCGATTCCGTGGAGAGCGCGCGGGAACTTTGTAAGGAGAATGGGATTGTCTTGTAGCGCCGTGAACATTCATAATTTGCCAAAAGACGGCAAATGGAAAGCATATAACAAATCGACAGCTTTATATAACATTCGCATATGGAAAATGGCGGTCATAGGGTGTAGACTGAACTTACGTTAAGAACAATTTGCACGGTGCAGAACGAAAATATGTGAGGGCGGTAAAACGCTCGGAACGGAGGCGGATATGGCAATCTTGGTGACAGGCGGTGCGGGCTACATTGGTTCCCACACGGTAGTGGAATTGCAGAATGCAGGCTATGAGGTAGTGGTGGTGGATAATCTGGCGAACTCCAGCGAAAAGTCTCTTGAAAGGGTAGAGAAGATCACGGGAAAGCCTGTGAAGTTTTATAAGGCGGACATTCTCGACAGAGAGGCTTTGGAGCAGGTATTCGCAAAAGAGAAAATTGATTCCTGCATTCACTTTGCGGGGCTTAAGGCGGTCGGTGAATCCGTGCAGAAGCCTTGGGAATATTATGAAAACAACATCGCCGGCACATTGACATTGGTAGATGTGATGAGAAAGCACAATGTGAAAAATATCATTTTCTCCTCGTCGGCAACAGTATACGGCGATCCGGCGATGATACCGATCACGGAGGAATGCCCGAAGGGACAGTGTACCAATCCTTACGGCTGGACGAAGTCCATGTTGGAGCAGATTTTGACGGATATCCAAAAGGCGGATCCTGAATGGAACGTAATCCTGCTTCGTTATTTCAATCCCATCGGTGCGCACAAGAGCGGCACCATCGGCGAGAATCCCAACGGCATCCCAAACAACCTGATGCCTTATATCACACAGGTAGCGGTCGGCAAGCTCAAGGAGCTGGGCGTGTTCGGAAATGATTATGATACGCCTGACGGCACGGGTGTGCGCGACTATATCCATGTGGTCGATTTGGCAGTGGGACACGTGAAGGCGCTGAAAAAGATCGAGGAAAAGGCAGGGCTTTGCATCTACAATCTGGGAACAGGCGTGGGCTACAGCGTGCTCGATATCGTAAAGAATTTTGAGGAAGCAACAGGCGTAAAGATTCCTTATGTGATCAAGGAAAGACGCGCGGGCGATATTGCGACCTGCTACTCCAATGCGGATAAGGCGAAACGCGAACTTGGCTGGGAAGCGCAGTACGGCATCAAAGAAATGTGCGCGGATTCCTGGAGATGGCAGAGCAATAACCCGAACGGGTATGACATTTAAGCTTGCAGTGAAATTTGAATAAATGAAATGGGAGAATGCAGAAACAGCCGCCGTGCCAATCAATCGCAACACGGCGGCTGAACATGCAGGTGGCTCTCCGGATGAAGTGTGAGCGAAGCGTCACATCACGCTACATAGAAATACATGAAGATAAAATGGCAGATGCTCCCACCCATCACAAACAGATGGAAGACTTCATGGGAACCGAAATTTTTGTGCTTTGCGTTAAAAATGGGCAGTTTCAAGGCGTAGATCACGCCGCCCACCGTGTAGAAAATGCCGCCCGCCAAAAGCCATAAAAAGGCGCTTCGGGAAAGGGTATCCCACAGCGTGCCGAAAACGGCGAGGCAGGCCCAGCCCATGGCGATGTACAGGATGGATGAAAACCATTTCGGGCAGGTAATCCAGCACATTTTAATCACCATCCCTGCGATGGCGATGCCCCAGACTGTGGCTAACAGCGTGTAACCGCGGCGGTCGCCGAGGATCACCAGGCAGACGGGCGTATAGGAGCCGGCAATCAGCACGAAGATCATCATATGATCCAACTTGCGAAATACTTTTAAGATGCTGTCCTTTACGGTGACGCTGTGATAGAGGGCGCTCGCGCCGTAGAGGGCGATCATGCTGCCGATGAAGACCGCCAGCGCGAAAATGACAATGTGATCGGCGTCTAAGGCAGCTTTCACCATTAGCGGCGTTGCCGCGATAATAGCCATCATCATGCCGATAAAATGGGTGATGGCGCTTCCGGGTTCACGAATGGTAATCTGCATAAGATCAACTCCTTTTTATCGCTAATAAATATTACAATTGCGTGATGTAGTTTTAAAAACTATGTGTTACATAGTATGATACTACTACTTAAAGTGTGCAAAGTCAATCTTTTTATGCAAATTTTAGTCCATTTTCCGTCTGGAGTCCTTTTTTTGAATTGAAAACGCGTAACAGAAGAAGTTTCAATTCGTATAGATTTTGCCGGAGTTGTTACAGGTTACAAAGATATGATATAATTGCGCTAAGAACAATTTATAATCAAAATGGAGGAACCAAAAGAAAGAGAGGAGACGGGAATGAACACGGCACTGTTAACGATCGATGATTTTTCATCAAAAAACACGCCCGCGATTGTAGATTACTTGCAAGAAAAGGGAATCAAACCGATCTTTTTTGCGACCGGACAGAATGTGGAACGCAATTACGAGGAAGCGGTCTACGCCGTGAAAAAAGGAATGATCGTGGGCAATCACAGCTATTCGCATCCCGCCTTTTCTTCTGTTTCCGTGGAAGCGGGCATAGAGGAAATCGAAAAGTGTGAGAAAGTCCTCGACAAACTATATCAGGACAGCGGGGTGAAGCGCATATACAGACCGTTTCGTTTCCCCTATGGCGATAAGGGCGGGGATCATAAGGAGGCGCTGCAAACCTATCTGAAAGAAAAAGGATTTCATAAGGTCGATGACAGGCATCTTTCCTATCCCTGGTGGAAGGAAAACGGTCTGGATCAGGATATTGACACCTTCTGGACATTTGACTTTGCAGAGTATAACATTCGCCCGGGTTCCGATTTTACAAAGGACTCCGTGTGGGAAAGAATGCACGATGAGAAGCCGGAAAGCGGTGCGGTTTTGTTTGGAGAAAATAACAGACATATCCTGTTGCTGCATGCGCATGACGAGACGGAGGAATTGCTGCCGGAATACTACAAGCTGTTTATCGAGCACCTTTTGGAAAACGGCGTGACCTTTGATGAACCCAAGTTTCAGTCTTCCTCGATCACGTGAATTTCCAGATAGTCGAAATCGATTTCTTCGATAAAATTGTCCTGTGAGAAGCGCGCCTTGCTGTGGCGCTTGAAGTCGGAGACGGTTGCTTCCAGCCAGATCGGTTTTCCCAGATCGAACCGCAGGCAGACTTCTTCCAGGGCGTCGAATACCTTGTGGGTGCGCGTTTCCGGGCGCGCATCCTCAATGACGGTATCTTTTACCATGCGGTTTTCCTTAAATTCTTTTGCCCACAGACGAAACATAGGAATCTCCATTTCTTTTTTGCCTTTTGCCATTCTCTTATCGATATACAAACAATATACAAAGCTCTGTGATAAAAGTAAAGACTGCAATTATTTTTTGCAGGGTTGTTTATTTATGTTATACTGAATCCATGAAAAAAGCAAAGAAAAAGGAATTTCTTTCTCAAAACGGCATATATATTTATTTGGCGGCAAACAAAAGGCTTCTTTATTATGCCTTTCTCTGGGGCGTCCCCTTTGCCGTTTCCTGTGTGCTTGGCAGGCGGCTGGTTCATGAAGGAACGGTATTTGGCGCAGGCGGTTCGGCGGCAGCATATATCGGCAGCTTTTTGCTGTTCCTTTTGGAGACGGCGGCCTTGTCTGTGCCTGCGGCGGCGTTGGCGGGAGTTGTGCTGCGTGGCGGAGGAAAGGAACGCGGCGGGCAGAAGAAATGCAGCACAGATGAAGCGTGCGCCGGGCGGGTGAGCTGCGGACTATGCGAAACGCAGGAGGATGGTGGCAGGATAGCAGAGGCGGCATCGGGAAAGCCGACGAAGACAAGACGACATCGCATGTGGCGGACGTGGCTATTCTATAGTCTGCTGATCTTTTTATGCTGGCTGCCGATCTTTCTGGCCTATTATCCGTCTGTCTTTGCCTACGATGCGGAAGGACAGCTCTATCAGGTGATTGCGAAGGATTACAGCACACATCACCCGCTTTTGCATACTTTATTTTTAGGGGCCTTTTTTCGGCTGGGCGGCGCGGTCGGCTCCTATCAGACGGGAATGGCGGTGCATTCCGTGGTGCAGATGATCCTGATGGCGGCGGCGTTTGGCTGGGCAATCTCCCGACTGTATGAGAGAGGGACGCCCCGATGGGTGAGGGTTCTCCTCCTGTTATTTTATGGGTTGTTTCCGGCAAATTCCATCCTTGCCCTGAGCACCACAAAGGATGTGCTCTTTGCGGCGCTGGTGCTGGTCGTTACGCTGAAAGGATATTGCCTTGCCGAAGGCTGCAGTCGGAAGTCTTCAGTAGCCGATGCGGATGGCAGCAGTTGTAACGCGGCGAAAGACGACAGGGGCAGCGCGGCAGTTTACGTGCTTCTTGCTGTGCTGATGCTTTTGTTTCGCAACAATGCGGTCTATGCTTTTGTGGTCAGCGTGCCCGTTATTTATTTTGCTTTGGGAAAAGGGAATCGGCCGGCAGAGCGGCGAAAGCAATTGGCGGGAACAGTCGGCGGAACGCAGGAGCAGGAGGGGGAAGCATATCATACAGAGAGCGGCAGATCAGCCCGAAAAAGGTATCTGTGCACGGCGCTCCTTGTGCTCGTGTTGTTTTGCATAGGTGCCTTTCTTTTGAAAGCTGTGACCCATGCACAGAGCGGCAGCCCGCGTGAACTGTTAAGTGTCCCTTTACAGCAGATGGCGCGCGTGCGGGTGGAGGCGGAGGAGCAGCTTGACCCCGCCATGCGGCAGGAACTTGATAAGTACATCCCGAAAGAGTGGGTTTTTGCGGCGTATGATCCTCATCTGGCGGACCCTGTCAAAAACCGGGCGGTGATCCACGATGACCCCAAAGGACTGATTAAGACCTGGGTGCGTCTCGGGCTGCGGTTTCCGACGATTTACGCGGATGCCTTTTTGGACAATTCGCTGGGAATGTGGTATCTGTGGGATACCTCCCATGCACAGGTGTACGGGATCGGCACAGAGAGCGGCTTCGGCTGGCTTTCCACGGATAACCGCACCATGCCTGCAGGCTGTGAGATCGTAGAGAAAAGTTTTCTCCCCGGTCTGCGTGCTTTTATGGAGCGGATCGTATCGGATAACAGTTATCAGAAACTGCCGATTGTGCGGCTGCTCTTTGCGCCTGCACTTTACTGGTGGCTTTTGTGGCTCTGTCTGGTGGCGGCACTTTATCGGAAAAGAGGGCGGGAAGCGCTTCCGATGGTCTTTTTGATTACCTACTATCTGACACTGCTGCTGTCGCCGACAGTGATTGTGCGCTATTTATACCCGCTGGTGGTAACGGTTCCCGTCATTTTTCCAATATTTTTATTGGAGAAACCGGATGCAATTTATGAAAATACACAATAAAATATTAAAATTTTGAAAAATTTTGTCTAAAATATACATTTTCATAGAAAGATATGGTATACTGTTTGTGAAAACATTGATAGAATTTTTGAACAGATACAGCGGCAGACGGTCCGCGAACGATGTAAAAGCGATATAAGATGTATTACCGAAGGAGTTATTTGTTATGGAAGTAATCGTTGAAAGAGATAAAGACGGCGATATTGACAGTTGGAAAGAGCTGCAGCTGATTTATAATTCCGCGTTGAAGCAGATATCCACGAAACTGGAGATTTTGAACGACGAGTTTCAGCATGTGCATCGTTACAATCCGATCGAGCATATCAAATGGCGTATCAAGACGCCGGAGAGCATCGTCAAAAAATTGAAAAAGCATGGTCAGGAATCGACTCTGGAGAATATGGTCAAGTATGTCAATGACATTGCGGGTATCCGCGTGATCTGTTCTTTTGCGTCGGACATTTATCAGATCGCGGAAATGATCAGCAGCCAACGTGACATACGTGTCATATCCGTAAAGGACTATATCGTAAATCCGAAAGCGAGCGGATATAAGAGTTATCACATGCTGGTGTCGGTTCCGGTTTATCTTTCGGATCGGATTGCCGACACGAAGGTGGAGATTCAGATTCGCACGGTTGCCATGGATTTCTGGGCGAGTCTGGAGCATAAGATCCATTATAAGTTTGAGGGGAACGCGCCGGAACACATTAGGGAGCAGCTGGTGGAATGCGCACAGATGGTGGCGGCGCTGGATGCCAGGATGATGTCTCTGAACGAGGAAATCCTACATATCGGGCAGGAGGCAGAAGGTTCAAAGGGAAGGCAGGAAGAATAAAAGCAAAACAGCTCGGGCAAGCGTGGCGCCGGGCTGTTTTTGGTTATGTGCATAAGCAGAGACTCGAAATGCAGTCCCTGAAAATGAGGAGTGCCCGAGCACCTTTCGGCACCCGGGCTATTATGAAAAAATTTATCTATGTGTGTAATGGATACACTACAACTCGCTTGATTGCTATAAATTAAGTATACGTTCATAATATGAACAAATTATGAACGAAATGTAAAGTTATGGTTAATATTCCCAATGATGTCAAAAATAGGAAGCAAAAATTGTGCAATATACACAATATATAATCCCCGTTTTTGGGGGTATCCCGAGAAAGCCTTTTCCCTGTTGTCAAAGTAAGCGGGAAATGGTAAGATGTACGAGATGGTTAATATGGAAGCGCAGCGGAATCGAGCTACGCACTGCGGAGTAGAGAGGAAACAACATGGATACCTTTATTGATAAACTTTCACAGAAAAAAAACGCACAGGCGATGATCCGCGCAAATTCCGCAGCGGAGGCTGCAAAGATGGCACAGATGCAGAATCAATTAAAATCCTACGATGAGATCATGCAGGAAATCCGCAGGGTCAACCTTAAGACTTCCGAAAATGTGGAGAATGTGCGGAAAGTCCTTGCGGAGTGCATGGAAAAACTCGATGGACTGGAGGCGGAGAAAGAGGATGCCGGGAACGTGGAGCAGGAGATTGCCGCGATCAAAGTGCTTTTGGAGGAACGTCTTTCGCAGTCCGAGGACTTTATGCACAAAGAAAACGTGAAAGTCTACCGCAATGTGCAGGCGGCGTTTACGGAGGAATTGGCAAAGCAGACAGAGCAGGCAAAAGCGACCAAAGGGCGGGGAACGCCCCTGTGGCTTTCTATTGTGATTTTGGCAGCTGTGGCAGCGGATATCGCGGTCACGCTGATTCCGCTTGTTTTGAGGACGATGAATTATAAGTTGTTTTAAGGGGAAGCTAATAGCAGATTGCTGCCGCTAAGAAGACGATCGAATCAGAATTGCTATTTAAAATTATAATGAAAATTTTGAGCAGACATTATAAAAAAATCAAAATTGCATATATTAAGGTTGCAGTGTTCGCATGCATTGTTGCCGCTTTTTTTCTGCCCCAAAGACAGACCCTTGAAAGTACCGGCGATAATTATTTTACGGTGTACTTAAACGGCGTACAGGTCGGGATAATGGGCGACGCCAAAGAAGCGGACGAGTGTCTGATCGCGGCGAGGAAGAGCCTTGCGGGAGAGAGTGACGAGATGGTGCTTGCCGAGAGCGATCTCACCTGGGAGGGCGAGGAGGTGCTCTGGGGTAAGATAGATGACAGAAATGTCATTGTAGCCAATATGCTGAGTGCGCTGCGGGACAGTGTCAAAGAGACGCTCAACCGTTCCTATACGGTGAAGATCAACGAGTATACCGTGAATCTGGCGAGTACGGAGGAGGTGCTTGCGCTTTTGCAGGCTTCCCTCAAGAAGTATGACACCGAAAGAAACTACTATGCGGATCTGGTGCTTGATTCTAAGCGCGAGTTGAATGTGTTGACGACACAGATTTATTCCAAAGAGGAAAAGAAGGAAGAAGAAGCGGAGGAAGTCATGACCAGCGCCGGGATCAGCGCTGCTTTGAATGATATTTTTTCAGACATTGAACCCGCTGCGGAAAAGGATTTTTCCGACTATGATCTGGGGCTTTTGGAACTTGACTTTGGCGATACGGTGGAGGTCGTGGAGTCCTACTTGCAGGATTATGAGTTGACGCCCCTGGAAAAAGCAATCGAGGAAGTGACCAAAGATCAGGAAAAGGAACAAATCTACGAGGTGGTTGCGGGAGATACGCTTTCCCAGATTGCGGAGAATAATGAGATTCCGCTGGATCGGCTGATCGCCATGAACGAGACGATAGAGGATGAAAATTCCATGATCCGTGTGGGGGACGAGCTGATCGTGACCGTGCCCGAGCCTGAGCTTTCCGTGGAGCGCACGGAGCAGATGTACTACGAAGAAGATTATGAGGCGGATATTATCTATGTAGAGAATGACGAGTGGTACACGAACCAGACACAGACGCTGCAGGAGCCGTCCGCGGGTCACCGTAAGGTGGTGGCGGATGTATCTTACCGTAACAGCGAGGAGGTCTCCCGGGAAATCTTAAAGGAGGAGATCACCTATGCGGCTGTGCCCAAAATCGTGGAGCGCGGCACCAAGATCCCGCCGACTTACCTGAAACCGATTTCGGGGGGCAGACTGACCTCGAAGTTTGGCAGACGTAAGGCGCCTACCAGAGGCGCCAGCACCTATCACAAGGGCATTGACTGGGCAACACCCGTCGGCACGGCGGTCATGGCTTCCTGTACGGGAACGGTCTCCAGGGCAGGCTGGGGAAAAGGCTACGGCTATGTGGTTTACATCAACCATGCAGACGGCAGACAGACCCGTTACGGACATTTGAGCAAGGTGCTGGTAAAGCAGGGGCAGACGGTGACGCAGGGGCAGAAGATCGCTCTAAGCGGCAATACCGGCGTGAGTACGGGACCGCATATCCATTTTGAGATCCTGATAAACGGCACCCAGGTGAACCCGTTTGATTACTTAAACTAACGGCGGGGGTTTACAAACCTCCAAAATCTGGTATACTGTATTTTAATGTTTGTTTTATTTGGCTTGATTGAAATTGCTTAAGATGAGGAATTTGATTGATATCCGATTGTGAAAGGCAAGTAAACATATATGGAACAATTTGCGATTAAAGGCGGGAATCCGTTAGTCGGCGAGGTGGAGATCGGCGGTGCAAAGAATGCGGCGCTTGCGATCCTTGCGGCGGCTATTATGACGGATGAGACCGTAGTGATAGAGAATGTGCCTGACGTCAGGGACACGAACGTGATGATGCAGGCGATGGAGAGTATCGGCGTAGCGATCAATCGGGTGGACAGGCACACGGTAAAGATCAACGCTTCACAGGTCCACGATTTGGTGATCGAGGACGATTATATCAAAAAAATCAGAGCATCCTACTATCTTTTGGGAGCGCTTTTGGGCAAATATAATAAGGCGGAGGTGGCGCTTCCCGGCGGCTGTAATATCGGACTGCGCCCAATCGACCAGCATATCAAGGGTTTTCGCGCATTGGGGGCGAGCGTCAGGATCGAACACGGTCTGATCATCACGGAGGCGACTAAGCTCAAGGGCAACCATATCTACATGGATGTGGTGACTGTGGGCGCGACCATGAATGTGATGATGGCTGCAGTGATGGCGGAGGGCACTACCGTGATCGAGAATGCGGCGAAAGAGCCTCACGTCGTTGATCTTGCCAGCTTTCTGAACAGTATGGGCGCCAACATCAAAGGTGCGGGCACCGATGTGATCCGTATCAAGGGCGTGACGAAGCTTCATGGGACCGAGTATGGCATCATTCCCGATCAGATCGAGGCGGGTACGTTTATGTTTGCGGCGGCGGTGACAAAGGGAGATGTGACGGTGAAAAATGTGATCCCGAAGCATCTGGAGTCCATCAGCGCGAAGCTTTTGGAGATCGGTTGTGAGATCGAGGAGTCTGACGATGCGGTACGTGTGGTGGCAGCGAAACCTCTCGGGCATACGCATGTAAAGACGCTGCCTTATCCCGGATTTCCTACGGATATGCAGCCGCAGATCACCGTAGCGCTGGGACTTTCAGCGGGCACGAGCATTGTGACGGAGAGTATTTTTGAAAATCGTTTCAAATATGTGGACGAACTCACCAGCATGGGTGCGAATATCAAGGTAGAGGGAAACACGGCGATCATTGACGGTGTTCCGAAATACACCGGAGCCAGTATTACGGCGCCGGATCTGCGCGCGGGTGCAGCTCTTGTGATTGCGGCGCTTGCGGCGGACGGAGTCAGTACGGTGGATGATATCAAGTATATTGAACGCGGATACGAGGACTTTCATTTGAAGCTTCAAGGGCTGGGAGCGCAGATCGACCTGGTGACCACGGAGCGGGAACTGCAGAAATTTAAATTAAAGGTAAGCTGACAGGGTATTGACACAAACTGTCGATAGGTGTATTTTTATTTGTAGATAAAATTTCATAGCGTGATATCTTTCTCTTATTCAGAGTGGTGGAGATACAGAGGATCGATGAAGCCACGGCAACCCCTGCCAAGGAAGGTGCCAACCTGAGCGAAGCTGTCAATGACAGCATGATCGAACAATAAGAGGATTTGATGATTGTTAATCGGGTCCCCTTATTTCGAGAGAAGTAAGGGGATTTTTTCCGCGAATAAGCAGTCTCTGCTTATTCGTAGAACAACATAATAAACATACAAAAAGGAGAGGAAACATGGAGAAGAGATTATTTACATCCGAGTCTGTTACCGAAGGACATCCCGACAAAGTCTGCGATGCGATTTCCGACGCGATCCTGGACGCCTGCATGGAAAAGGATCCTATGAGCCGCGTGGCGTGTGAGACGGCGGTCTGCACGGGTTTTGTGCTGGTGACAGGAGAAATCACAACGAACGCATACGTGGATATGCAGAAAATTGTACGTGATACCGTCAAAGAAATCGGCTATACGAAGTCGGAATACGGCTTTGACGGCAACACATGCGCTGTGCTTGTAGCAATCGACGAGCAGTCGGCGGATATTGCCATGGGCGTGGACAAAGCGCTGGAAGCAAAGAAAGGAGAGCAGACGGACGATCTGGACACGGGCGCGGGCGATCAGGGTATGATGTTTGGTTATGCGACCAATGAGACCGAGGATTATATGCCTTATCCCATCGATCTGGCGCACAAGCTGGCAAAGAAGCTTACGGAAGTCCGTAAGAACGGTACGCTTACTTATTTGAGACCCGACGGCAAGAGCCAGGTTTCCGTGGAGTATGACGAGGCGGGAAAACCTGTGCGTCTTGAGGCGGTCGTGTTATCGACCCAGCATGATGATGACGTGACGCAGGAGCAGATTCACGAGGATATCAAAAAATATGTGTTCGATCCCGTTTTGCCCAAGGAACTCATCGATGATAAGACCAAGTTCTTTATCAATCCGACGGGACGTTTCGTGATCGGTGGGCCGCACGGTGATGCGGGCCTGACGGGACGTAAGATCATCGTGGACACCTACGGCGGTTATGCCCGTCACGGCGGCGGCGCATTCTCCGGAAAGGACTGCACGAAGGTGGACCGTTCCGCGGCTTACGCGGCGCGTTATGTGGCAAAGAACATCGTGGCGGCAGGCATTGCCGACAAGTGCGAGATTCAGCTTTCTTACGCAATCGGTGTGGCGCAGCCCACATCCATTATGGTGGATACCTTTGGTACGGGTAAGATCGCGGACGATAAACTGGTGGAGATCGTGCGTGAAAACTTTGACTTGCGCCCGGCAGGCATCATCAAGATGCTCGATTTGCGCCGTCCAATCTACAAACAGACCGCAGCCTATGGACACTTTGGCAGAAACGATCTGGATCTGCCCTGGGAGAAGCTCGATAAGGCGGATGCACTGAAAAAGTATCTGTAACAGAAGAAAAAGAGGCATGAAAATGCGCCCCGGGGGAGAAAACTTTCGGGGCGTTTTTGTTTGCGCGGCATACGGCATAAACCATTGACCAAATCATGGAATACATGTAAAATATTGTAATAGAAATGACGATGTATATTCTATGATATGAGTATGGATCGTGAGAGTGATTTGTACATTCATTGTGAGAACCGGAGGCAGTGGGTATGAACAGAAAATGGAAAAGAACGGCAGTGTTGGCGGTGGCAGCGCTGCTCGGGTGTGTGGTGCCGATGCGTACGATGGTGGCGGCTGAGGAGGATGTGGAGATCAGGGCGGCGGCGGTCTCGGACAATGACACGGAATTGGATGCGCCTGAGATCGTGATGACAAGAGGCGGGGGAAACAGAACCTGTGGTCTTGGCGGGGCGGTCACGTTTGAGTATACCAATAACCGGGGCACGTTGTTCGAGGTATCTGTCAATCCGAACGGACGGGAAGTTGAGCTTTCCTATGCCTTGGATTCTGTGACGGACATGGAAGCCGAAGCAAAGACGGAAGGGCAGATGAATTCCCTGGGATGGGGTAAGATATCATCTCCGCCCATGAGTATCGTGCCTGTGCAGGACGGCTGTTATGTTGTCTATGCGAAAGCGCAGGCCGGAACGCAGACTTTTTATGCACGTTCCGGCGGAATCGTCGTGGATACCGCGAACCCTGTCATTAGAGGGGTTGAAGAGGGAAAGACCTATTCGGCGGGGACGGTATTTCAGGTGGAAGACGCCAATTTAGATTACGTTTTGGTGAATGAGATGCCTGCGGTTGCCGATGGCGGAAATTATAAGGTGGCAGCGAATGGGAACAGTACCTCCTGTGTGATCAGGGCAAAGGATAAGGCGGGCAATGAGACGGTTTACAGCATTGGCGTAACTGGAACCGAAACGCCGAAACCGGAGGAACCGAAACCGGAGGAACAGGAGCCGCCGAAAACAGATAACGTGATTTCGCAGAGTAAGGAGTATACGTTGAAAGCGGGCGTAAAATATCATTTGGCGGAAGGCAAGTGGAAGGTGGACGGTGACAAGTCCGTTTATCAGGGCGGCAGTGATTTTTATGTGACGGCAGACGGGACTTACCGTTTTAAGAAATAGAATTCGGAAAAGAAATGGGCCGAAAGAGGGGCGAAATCAATGATACAGAAACTGATGGCATATAAAAAGACGATGATTTGTGTCTGTGCGGCTGCGGTCGTAATCGTTGCGGCGGCAATCCTGTTGTTGATGGGGCGGGAGGAGACGTTTCGGTCGATTCTGGTCTATGATGTGATGGGAACGGCCGTGATCGAGCGGGAATCTGTGGGAACCATGGATGCGGCGGAGAACCTTTATCTGGAATCGGGTGACCGTGTCAGCGTGGCGGCGGATTCGGGGATGCGCATGAAACTGGATGATGATAAGTATGTGATGGCGGAAGCGGATACCGTTTTTTCCGTGGAGGCGGAAGGGACGGAAGCGGATTCCAGAACAAAGATCTGTCTGGAACAGGGTGCGATCACCAACGAGATACAAAATCCCCTTAGCGAAGGATCTCAGTATGAAACTTCCACGCCAAATTCGGTGATGGCAGTGAGGGGAACGATTTACCGCGCGGAATTATACGAAGATAAGGAAGGGCAGAATACAAAGCTGAGCTGTTTCCGGGGAAAAGTCGGAGTAAAACCTATTCTTCCGGATGGTACATACGGGGAGGAAATCCCGGTGCCGGCCGGCAGTGAATTAGTGATCTATCAGGATGGCACTGTGAGTGAGGTCAGAGACATCGCCTATGAGGAGCTTTCCCTGCAGGCGGTGGAAAATCTGCTTGGCATGGTGGAGAATGGGCAGGATGTGACAGGAATCACAGCGGAAGAGTTGAAACAGCTTACCGTGAAGACAGAGACTGTCAGTGAAGCGGTTGAGAGTGAGAGTGCGCAGGCTGAGCAGTCCGAGACCGGGAATGAGGGATCGTCTGAGACCGTGGAGACGGCTTTAGAGAACGACGCAGAGGAGACGGACGCGCAGATACAGGATGAGCAGACGAATCCGGCGAAAAATACAACGGCAAAATCTTCTGAGAAAAAGAAACAGGTAAAGGTACCGCAAAAGGCACCGCAGCAGAAGGAGACTGCGCCTGTGCCGCCAAAGAAAACGGAACCTGTAAACAGCGGCGGTTCAGAAAATGAGAATACCGGAGGAGGGGATTCGGGGAATGAGCAGCCCGGATCGGATCAGGATCAACCGAATCAGCCTGATAAGCCCTCAAAGCCGAAGACTTATACGGTGACGTTTACGTATCAGGGAAAAGTATTTGCAACGCAGAGCGTAAAAAGCGGAGGGACGGCGGAAGCGCCTGTGCTTGTGCCTGATACCGGCGGCGCGTGGGACTTTAATTTTGGGACTAAGATTAAGGCGAATACGACGGTAACATGGAAAAAGGCCGATTAGATGTTAGGAAGCGGTCTGTATAAGAGGAAAAGATAAAAGCGATGAGATATCTGCGTAACATGAAAACGGCGGCGGTTACTGCCGCCGTTATTCTGGTCTCTCTGGCATTTCTGTATTTCGGCACGGCAGGATTTCTCGATATCGGAATATCCGACAGGCTGAACCAGCGGGCGAGTGTGACCAATAAGAAAATCTATATCATAGGGATCGACGATAAGACGCTTAAGCAGTACGGTCCCGTCAACACCTGGAGCAGGGAAATACCGGCGAAGCTTGTCACTTTGTTAAACGGTACGGAAGGCACGCGCCCGGCGGTGATTGGTTTTGATGTGATCTACAGCGAGGAGGCGGACCGGAATGCGGACGATGCCTTTGCCCGTGCCTGCGGGGAAGCGGGCAATGTCGTCGCGGCCATGAGCTTTTCTTTCAAGGAACAGCCTGAGCGGGGAGCGGACGGACGGATCGTTTACAATCCCTATCATGTGGATCATGTGATCTGGCCGTATGACAGCTTAAAAAAAGAAGTCAGATGCGGTTTTGCCAATACGTTTGTGGATACGGACGGCTATGTGCGGCAGGCGATGGCTTATCTGGATCATGAGGGGGAGCGGGCGTACAGCCTTTCCTCCCAGGTATATCAGATTTATCAGGAAAGCAGGGGAGAGGAAGCGGTATTCCCCGCTGTTTACGGACGAAATAATCGGTTTTACTTTACCTATTCTGCCAAGGCGGGCGGCTACAGCGTCGTCTCCATGGCGGATGTGCTGGACGGTACGGTGGATCCTGCGATTTTTCGGGATGCGGTCGTGCTGGTGGGTGCCTATGCCGTTGGTATGCAGGATTCCTATATGCCGGCGATTGCCCACAACAGCCAGATGTACGGGGTGGAGATCCACGCGAATATCATAGAAGCGCTGCTGGAAGGAAAGACGCAGCTTCCGGTATCGCCTCTTCTCTATGCGGTGGCGGCGGCGCTGCTTTGCGGTGTCTTTTATGTTTTCAGCGAAAAACGGAGGATGCTGTATACTACGATCCTGTTGGCGGTGCTCACCGCTCTGGATCTTGTCTTTGTAAAAATCATGTATGGAAACGGATGGATCGTACCGACGATTTTATTGCCGATCTGCCTGACGGTCATTTGGCTGGTGCAGCTGGCACGGGGATATCTGGCGGAAATCATGAGAAGGCGAAGGGTAGTCAATGTGTTCAAACAGTATGTGGCGCCCCAGGTCGTGGATAAGATCAGTAAAGATAAGGATTTTGAACTGGTGCTCGGTGGAGAGAACCGTCATATCGCAGTGCTGTTTGTGGATATCAGAGGATTTACCACCATGTCGGAGAGCTTACAGCCGGAGGAAGTGGTGGAGATCCTGAACGAGTATCTGGGACTGACCACGCAGGCGATTTTTGACAATGGCGGGACGCTGGATAAGTTTGTGGGAGACGCGACTATGGCGGTCTTTAACGCGCCCTTCGATTTGGATGATTATATTTTCCGTGCCGTGGCTACCGCCTGGGATATGCAGGCAGGTGCGGAACGTATCGCTGAGAAATTCCGTGAGAGATATGGTAAGACCGTATCTTTTGGAATCGGCGTCAATTGCGGCAATGCCGTGGTAGGCAATATCGGCTGCGATTTCCGAATGGATTATACGGCCATCGGCGATACGGTCAATACGGCGGCCAGGCTGGAAAGCAATGCGCGTCCGGGGCAGATCCTGATCAGCGCCGAGGTGTATGAGGCGGTAAAGGAGCGGGTGGATGTGACGCCGATCGGGGAGATTCCTCTGAAAGGAAAGAGCAACGGCGTCTTTGTATATCAGGTAAATAACGTGAAAAAACAGGTATGACGGGGGAGGCGGAATGAGCAGACTGTATTTGGTTCCCGACAGGAAAGATATGGAGCGTATGTGCGCGCTGGCGGCGGAATACGGGTGCGCATATGAATATAACGACTTCTTTATGCCGAAGGTCATGGACGATCCCGAAAGGCAGAAAGAGATCATCGAGGACTATAGAAGATGCAGGAGGAAAGGGCCCGGCAGCGAGGTTCCTTTGGATGTATTTTCAGAAGATACTATGCATGGGGCGTTTCTGGATGTGACGGTTCACAGCGACGATCCCCTCATCCGGAACATTTCCACACTGCGGATACGTCAGTCTATGGAGACCGCACAGGGTATGGGACTGAAGGGTGTTGTGTTTCATACGGGACGTCTGGCGGGATTTCGGGCGGCGGATTATCTGAAGAACTGGCGTGACAGAAACGAGGCGTTTTTCAGAGAGCTTGCAGGTCAGTATCCTGCGCAGCAGATTTATATGGAAAATATGTTTGACGAAGCACCGGATATTCTGGCGGGGTTGGCGGAGAGGATGCGGGACGTCAAAAATTTCGGCATCTGTCTGGACTATGCCCATGCCATGCTTTCCAAGTGCCCGGGGCGGGAGTGGATTGAGACGCTGGCGCCTTATATTCGTCATATGCACATCAACGACAACGATCTGCAAAACGATCTGCACCTTGCCGTCGGTGCGGGAAAATTGGATTGGCAGGAATTTGACAGCCTGGTCAGACAATATCGGATAGAGGCGCCGGTACTGGTAGAGGTAAACGGATATGAGGCGCAGAAGGAATCGCTGCAGTACATGAAGAAACACGGGATCTGTCCGATGGAAAGAGAGAGGAAAAAGTGATGCATCTGCAATACGAAGATTTCGAAAAGATAATGGACATTGGCATACGCCTTTCCACGGAGAAAAACAGAAACCGTCTGCTCATGACCATTCTGGATAAGGGGATGGAGATCACAAACTGTGACGCGAGCACCCTGTATCTGTATGAGAATGGCGAACTGAAATTTCAGTTTATGAAGACGCTTTCCCAGGGAATCAGCAGAGGGCTGGACGGAGAAGCCATCGATCTGCCGCCCGTACCGATGAAGGAAGAAAATGTATGCTCCTACGCGGCAATCCATCGGGAAGTCGTAAATATCCCCGATGTGTATACCAGCAGCCGTTTTGATTTTTCGGGTCCCAGACAGTATGACAGCCTGACGGGGTATCGGACGCAGTCTCAGCTGGTGGTGCCTTTGGTAAATAATGAAAATGAACTGATCGGCGTCCTGCAGCTGATCAATGCCATGGAGGAAGACGGCAGTGTGACCGCATTCAATGAGGAGTATGAGATTATCATCCGCGCATTGGGCGCCATCGCGGCCATCGAACTGACGAACCTCTCTTATGTGGAGGCATTGAAGACGCAGATCTATTCTTTTGTGGAGGCGCTCACGACGGCTTTGGAGGAGAGGACGCCCTATAATGCCCTGCATACCAGAAACGTAGAAAGATATACGAGCCTGCTGGCGGATCATATCACGCAGTTACACAGGGAAGGAAAATGCGATAAATTCTTTGATCCCGCAAGAAAAGAACAGCTGATGCTGGCGGCCCTCATTCATGATATCGGTAAGATGGTGGTGCCTTTAAGCATTATGAATAAGGCGACCAGGCTGGATAAACGGATCGAGAAAGTGGACGACCGCTTTCAATTGTTGAGAGCGCTGTATGAGGTCGATTTGCTGCGGGGCAGGATCACTTCTGAAGAATACGAAGCGGTCAGCAGGGATTTGGAGGCGGAAATTGCCTTTATCCATAAAATAGATGTGATTGAGCATGTGAGTGAAGAAGACTGCGAACATATCAGGAAACTTGCCGAAAAGCAACATGTCAGTGAGGACGGCGAGGTACTGTTTTATCTGACAAAGGAGGAGGCGGAGTGTCTGAGCATCCGCAAC
Organism: Lachnospiraceae bacterium UBA3282; assembly: GCA_002361735.1. GTDB lineage: Bacteria > Bacillota > Clostridia > Lachnospirales > Lachnospiraceae > UBA3282. Next base: position 67,098 of record DETS01000049.1, read on the forward strand.
GGCACACTGACGGTACAGGAACGCAAAGAGATGGAAAATCATGTGGTCATGACTTCTAAGATCCTGGAAAAGGTGCAGTTTTACAAGGGATTTTCCATGGTGCCCAAGTGGGTGGGCGCTCATCACGAGTATATGGACGGCAGCGGTTATCCGAACGGCTTAAAAGGCGATGAGCTGGACTTAGAGACCAGACTTTTGACGGTGGTGGATATCTATGATGCGCTGGTGGCGACGGACAGACCCTACAAGGAGCCGATCTCGAGACAGGGAGCGATTCAGATCTTGAAAGATATGGCGCAGCGGGGAAAGGTGGATCTGCAGCTCGTGGAGTGGCTGGATGAGGCACTGGGAGAGGAGGACCCTGCGGGGGCTTAGGGGTTGAGTCCATTCTTTAGCTGTGATACAGATCTTTCAGCGTAATCAGCCGCACATCCGCATCCCGGTTTTGCAGGGCAGCCGTGAATCCGGACTTAGAGAAAAGATAATAATAATATTTTTCAAAATGACCCATAGCGTCTGCATAATCTTTCATGAGAGCCAGTTCGTCCGTATCAACAGGTGCGTTTCGGAATTTGCAGGAGCCGACGATGCAGGCATTTTGGTCTGCGGCGGATGCTACCAAATCAATCTGTGCCTGCTTGTGCGTGCGAGGATGACCGCCCCACCACTGGCCGACCTCGCTGAGTAAAAATGGGAGATCGTTGGCATAGTACAGTACATAGTCGCGGCACATTTTCTCAAAGGTCAGACCCATATAGTCGGATAAGCGGTCTTCGACAGATGTCGCATAATTGTCTTCTATCCTGCCCGTGAGGATGGAGGACATATTTTGGGGCACGAACGAGAACCAGAAACGGAAAAACTGGTCGTCGATCAGGTAGATGGAACGTTTCCCACCCTGCTCAGTGACAGGCGTTTCCCGTTTGATGATGCCGAGTGTGATCAGGTTGGAAAGGTATTTACTGCAAAGGCCGCTTTCCATGCCGACTGTGGTTGCGATTTCGGAAAGCCTTGTCTTGCCGGAAGCGATGGCGGTGACAATGGCATTGTAGGAAGAAGGTTCCCGCAGTTCCTGCTTAAAGAGGTTGGAAGGTTCCTCGAAAAGCAGCGCGTTTTTATCAAAGAGACTTCCAAGCAGATTTTCGCGGATACTTAAGGATGGCGAAAACTGTTCCAGATAGAGGGGGATGCCGCCTGTAATGCCGTACATAAGAGCCTTTTCCTCAAACGTGTAATTCGGGAACCATTTCCCGGTGTCCAAATAATGGAAGGGCAGGATTTTGAACTGCGCTGTTCTGCGGCCGTAAAGAGGGCTTTGATATCCTAAAACCTGCTTTTCCATAAAACTCATGGAGGAGCCGCAGAGGATCAGAAACAGCTTAGTGTTTTTAAATTGGTGGTCCAGGTAGTTTTGCAGCAGAGAGGAAATTCCTTTTTCTGCACCCGCAAGGTAGGGGTATTCGTCAATCACCACGATCAGACGCTCGTTGGAAGCAATTTCCGCAATACGGGTAAAGATGTCGCCGAAGCTGCGAAAAATCATGCTGGCGCTGCTGTTGGTATCGATTTCAGCGACAGCTTTGGAAAAGGCTTCCAGGTTTTGGTCCGCACTGTTTTCCAGCGCCGCAAAGAAGGCTGTTTTTTTGTCCTTGCAAAATTCTGTGATGAGCGTAGTCTTGCCGACGCGCCTGCGTCCATAGATGACGGCGACTTCCAGCCTGCCGCTTTCGTACATCTTATTTAATTTTTTCAGTTCCTGATTGCGGCCTATAAACATAGAATCCCTCCTTGCTTACTATATCTAAATATACTATATTGTGATATACTATATGGTACATCAGGAAATGCAAGGATGTCAAGTAATCGGTTATCCAAAAAACGAAAATAGCCATATCTTTTCCTTTGTAAAACAGCATATTTCTTGCGGATAAAGCATGATTATGATAATATAGCATGTGATCGATACGGGGTGTGACGGTATCAGAGCAGAAGGTTAGGTTATAGAGGAGAAGCTATACGATGAAAAAGATCTTAAGCAGTCAGAAAATTCGGGGGGGGGGCTGAATGTCTTCTCCTTACGATTTTTGTGGTAGTTCAGCTGGCGCTGGTGTTTTGCACGCAGAAGTCGGTTGTTGTAACTATGGACGGCATCTTTTCCTATATGCTGGCGAACAATCCGTATGATCATTTGTTTTTGGATGGAAAGTATCATGAGTTTCCAAACGATAACGGATGGATCGACGCCCATATTTTAAAAGAACATTATGCGGCACAAGACTATGATCGGTTTGATTATGCCGCGGTGTACAATCATCAACGGTATGACGTGCACCCGCCTCTTTACTATGCGGCGGTTCACACACTTTCTTCCCTGACTCCGGGGACTTATTCCAATTTACATACGATGTTAGTCAATTTATTGGGCCTGTTTTTGGCGGATATTGTCTTGCTTAGGTTGTTTAAGCGTTTATACGGCGGCAGTGGCTACGGAATCGTGCCGATCATGGTTTTGATGTCGATGGGGACGATGAGATTTATCCTGACATGGGCGCGCATGTATACGCTGCTTTTTTTCTTCTGCATCTGGTATCTGCTCATTCACGCCGGATTTATCATGCGGGAGCAAAAGAAAACGGATTATGTGCAGATGGTATTGTGTATCTTTTTGGGGACATTAACACACTATTATTTTTATGTGTTTGCGGCGGCGGTGACTCTTTTTACCATAGCGGATATGATACGAACCAAGAGCGCGCGCGAGCTTCTGCGTTATCTCTATTGTGGGATCATGGGACTTACGGCATCCTGGATCGTATATCCGTGGGTCTTTTTCCACATCTTTGAAAATCCGCAGAATAAACATACGGATATAGAGGGCTGGTCTGTTGAAAGGGTGACGGTATGTTTGGCATATCTTCGAGACAGATTGTTGGGTGATGGAACGTGGAAGTGGGTGCTTTTGGTTGGTCTGTGGTGCGTCTGGCTGTTTGCCCGGAAAAAGAAAAGGGAGATGGCGGGCGAAAGGGAAAGGCGGCATCTGCTGTTTCGCAGATTGCTTTTCGTCAGCGGTTTGCTGTATTATGTGACGATTTATACATTGGATGGCGGTGTGATTTATTATCATACGTTACTTTATGCGGCATTTATTGTCTGGGTGTCCATGCTGCTGCTTGACACGATCTCGCAGATCGGGAGACTGCCTGCACTTTCTTGCCGAAAACAATGGAATCGGTATGCAGCCGGGATCGCGGCGGCCCTCGTCGGTGTATGGGTCCTTTTTTCTGGTGCGGAAATAGAACGGTATCTGGACCGTGCGGGGAGTGTTTTGCATGCCATTCGGGAAGAAGAGCCAATTATAAGCGATTTTTGGAGGGCGCCGGACTTTTTCCCGAACTATAACTGCCTCTATGTAGAAACAGAGCAGGATCCGTTTTTTCATAATTTTTTGTTTTCGTTCGGAGAATACAGACTGTTTAAGAAAATGTCAGCGGAAGAATATGAGCTGCACGGTATTGGGAGGAAGGAATTGTCCGGCGGTCTTGAGGGGGAAGGTCTTGTTGTTTATCTGCCTAAGAAATATGAACCGAATGAAGAGGATTACAAATTATTTGCGAAAGACGGAGACTATCGGATCTATGAGTATGTAGGAGGGATGTTTGAATGAATTACTTTGTGGTATTAAGGAAGCAGGCATATTTAGGGGTGTTGATGATAATGGTGTGTGCGTGTCTTGGAAGCATCAGGGGCGCGTGGAAGGAAAATCAGGAAGGCTATATCGGCGTGACACAGGAGGATTTGGAAAGAATGGGGGAGGCAGGGGTCAGTGCGCCAAAGATGATCGGAGTGATGGGGCTGGCAGCGGAACAGAACAGATGGTATCATTTCGGTTACGCGTATCATTACGCCTGGAGGGGCTTCGTGTGCTACTGTGTTTTGATGGTTTTCTATTGCCTGTTTTATCACCGCAAAGGAAAGCGGGAATGATCGATGATGTCCGAATCGGTTTGACTGTTTCTTCCCGACAGTCTATAATATACAAGACGGAAAATATATGAGAAACGGCGATTACACAGGATATTCGGGAAGGATACCAACATGGCATTTGCGCATCTCCATGTCCATACGGAGTTCAGTCTTTTGGACGGTTCCAACAAAATCAAAGAGTACGTCAGGTATGTGAAAGAGCTGGGGATGGACAGCGCGGCGATCACGGACCACGGCGTCATGTACGGCGTCGTTGATTTTTATAAGGCGGCAAAGGAGGCGGGCATCAACCCCATCATCGGCTGCGAGGTCTACGTAGCGCCCCATTCCCGCTTTGACAGAGAACTTACGGGCGGTGAGGACCGCTATTATCATCTGGTGCTCCTGGCAGAAAATAACACGGGTTATGCGAATTTGGTGAAGATCGTCAGCAAGGGGTTTACGGAAGGCTATTATTACCGCCCGCGTGTGGATATGGAGGTGCTTGAGCAGTACCACGAGGGTATTATCGCGCTTTCCGCCTGTCTGGCGGGGGAGGTGCCCCGCTATATCCAAAAGGGACTGGTGGATGAAGCAAAGAAAGCAGCCTTAAGATATCAAACGATTTTCGGGAAGGATAATTACTTTCTGGAACTGCAGGATCACGGGATCCCGGCGCAGCAGTCGGTCAATTCCGTGCTTCTTCGCATGAGCAAAGAACTGGATATCCCGTTGGTGGCAACCAACGACGTGCACTACACCTACGCGGAGGACGCCCAGCCCCACGACGTTTTGCTCTGTTTACAGACGGGGAAAAAGGTGGCGGACGAGGACCGTATGCGCTACGAGGGCGGGCAGTATTACGTGAAGAGCGAGGAGGAGATGAAGGGCCTGTTCCCTTATGCCTGGGAGGCGGTGGAGAACACCCAGCGGATCGCCGACCGCTGCCATGTGGAGATTGAATTTGGTCATTATAAAGTGCCGCACTATGATGCGCCGCAGGGGTATGATTCCTGGACCTACCTAAATAAGCTGTGTCAGGATGGTATGAAAGAACGCTATCCCGACGATGACGGTACGCTGCAGGAGCGCCTTTCCTATGAACTTGACACCATTAAAAATATGGGTTTCGTCGATTATTTCCTGATCGTGTGGGATTATATCAATTTCTGTCGGGAGAACGGGATCGCCGTGGGGCCGGGCAGAGGCTCGGCGGCGGGGAGTATCGTTTCCTACTGCCTGCGGATCACCAACATTGATCCCATCAAATACAGTCTGCTCTTTGAGCGTTTTCTCAATCCAGAGCGCGTCTCCATGCCTGATATTGATGTGGATTTCTGCTTTGAGAGACGGCAGGAAGTGATTGACTATGTTGGTCAAAAGTATGGCGGCGACCGGGTGGTGCAGATCGTCACCTTCGGTACGATGGCGGCAAAAGGTGTGATTCGCGATGTGGGCAGGGTGATGGATCTGCCCTATGCCTATGTGGACCGTCTGGCAAAGATGATCCCCGTCGAGCAGAATCAGGGCGTATCCATCGATCGCGCTTTGGAGATGAATCCGGAGTTTAAGAGCCTCTATGAGGAGGATGAGCAGGTGCACAGCCTGATCGATATGTGCAGACGATTGGAGGGACTGCCGAGGCACACTTCCATGCACGCGGCGGGTGTGGTGATCTGCCCGGAGGCGGCGGATGAGTTCGTGCCTCTTTCCAGAGGCGCCGACGGCTCCATCACCACGCAGTTTCCGATGACGACCATCGAGGAGCTGGGACTTCTGAAAATGGACTTTCTGGGTCTTAGGACGCTGACGGTGATTCAGAATGCCGTGCGCCTGGTAAAGGAGAGCAAAGGGATCGACATTGACATCGATGCCATTGATTACGATGATAAGGCGGTACTGGCTTCTCTGGGGACGGGACGGACGGACGGCGTGTTCCAGTTAGAAAGCGGCGGTATGAAAAGCTTTATGAAGGAGTTAAAGCCCCAGAGTCTCGAGGATGTGATCGCGGGCATCTCCCTCTACCGTCCCGGACCGATGGACTTTATCCCCAAATATATCAAGGGCAAAAATCACCCCGAGACCGTCACCTACGATTGTCCGCAGCTGGAGCCGATTCTGGCGCCTACCTACGGTTGTATCGTCTATCAGGAGCAGGTGATGCAGATTGTGCGGGAGCTTGGCGGTTATACCATGGGCAGAAGCGATCTGGTGCGCCGTGCCATGAGTAAGAAAAAGCAGTACGTGATGGAACAGGAACGGAAAAACTTTACCTACGGGAATCCCGAGGAGGGTGTGCCCGGCTGTGTGGCGAACGGCATCGATGCGAAGGTGGCGGATCACATCTACGATACAATGATGGACTTTGCCAAGTATGCCTTCAATAAGTCCCACGCGGCCTGCTATGCGGTGGTGGCTTACCAGACGGCTTATTTGAAATACTATCATCCCGTGGAGTTTATGGCAGCGTTGATGACGTCCGTGATCGACAATCCCGGTAAAGTGGCGGAGTATATCATGACGAGCCGTGCCATGGGCATTCAGATCCTGCCCCCGGATATCAACGAGGGGGCGAACGGCTTTTCCGTTTCGGACGGTCAGATCCGCTATGCCCTCTCGGCGATCAAGAGTGTGGGGCGTCCCCTGATCGATGCGGTGGTTGCCGAGCGTGAAGCCAGGGGACCGTATCTGAATCTGGGAGATTTCGTGACCCGCGTAACGGATCGCGATATGAACAAGCGTATTGTGGAGCACTTTATCAAGGCGGGCGCCATGGACAGTCTGGGCGGCACAAGGAAGCAGCTGTTAAGCGTATACTTACAGGTGATAGACGGTATCCAACAGAACCGCAAGAATAATCTGGCGGGGCAGATCTCCCTTTTTGATATCGCAGGCGAGGAAGAGAAGGTGGACTTTCGCGTGAGTCTGCCGGATGTGGGCGAATATTCCAAAGAGATGCTGCTTGCCTTTGAAAAAGAGGTGCTGGGTATCTATATCAGCGGGCATCCGCTGGAGGAATATCAGGAACTTTGGAAGAAGCATATCACCAATACCACGGCGGACTTTGTCTGGAATGAGGAGACGAACGAGACCCGCGTGCAGGATGGCGCAAAGGTCACGATCGGCGGTATGATCGCGGAAAAAAAGATCAAATATACGAAAAGCGAGAAAGTGATGGCGTTTTTGCAGGTGGAAGACTTGGTCGGCTCTGTCGAGGTGATCGTTTTTCCGAGAGATTATGAACGCTACGGAAACAGCATCGTGGAGGATGGAAAGATTTTTGTCAAAGGCCGTGTTTCCCTGGAGGAAGATAAGGATGCCAAGTTGGTCTGCGAGCAGATCACGCCCTTTGAGCAGGTGCCGAGAAAGCTGTGGATCAAGTTTCCCACCAAGGAAGCCTACGAAGAAAAGCGGGAGGAGGTCTTTTCCATTCTGAGGGAGTCTGAGGGCAGGGACAGCGTAGTCATCTACGTGGAAAATCCGAAAGCCATGAATCCTCTGTCTGCGAATTGGAATGTGGAGGCGAACGGAATGCTGATGGAAAGGCTGCAGAAGGCGTTTGGGGAGGGGAATGTGAAGGTTGTGTAAAAAGATTGAAAAACAATCTTAAATGGAGTAAAATAAGAAAGGATAATTTTGCCTGTGGGCGGGACAAGGTGCCTGACGGGCAGAAAGGTATGGGATACGGTATGGCGAAGCAGATTAAGACGATCGGCGTGCTGACCAGCGGAGGAGACGCGCCGGGGATGAATGCGGCAATCCGCGCAGTGGTCAGAAAGGGGATCGCTAATGGCGTTAAGGTCAAGGGGATCAAGAAAGGATATCAGGGTCTCTTAAACGAGGAGATCATGGACATGGAAAAATGGACGGTGGCGGAGACCATCCAGCGCGGCGGTACGATCTTGGGTACGGCGCGCTGTCATGAATTTCGTACCGAGGAGGGGCAGCAGAAAGGCGCGGATATCTGCCGCAAACACGGGATTGACGGGCTGGTGGTCATCGGCGGTGACGGTTCCTACCGGGGAGCGCAGGCACTTTCCAAACATGGCATCAATACGATTGGCATACCGGGAACCATTGATCTGGATATTGCCTGTACAGAGTACACCATCGGTTTTGATACGGCGATCAATACGGCGATGCAGGCAATCGATAAGGTGAGAGATACCTCGTCCTCCCATGAGCGGTGCAGTATCATCGAAGTGATGGGCAGGAACGCGGGCTATATTGCGCTGTGGTGCGGTATTTCCAACGGTGCCGAGGACATTCTGCTTCCGGAAAAATATGACTATAATGAGCAGCAGATCATCAATAATATCATTGCCAACAGAAAGCGCGGCAAGACGCACCATTTGATCATCAACGCGGAAGGCATCGGGCATTCCACTTCTATGGCGAGGCGGATCGAGGCGGCGACAGGTATTGAAACCAGAGCTACGATCTTAGGTTACATGCAGCGCGGCGGCTCGCCTACCTGTAAAGACCGCTACTATGCGTCGATCATGGGCTGTTATGCGGCGGATATCCTTTGTGAAGGCAAGACAAACCGCGTGGTCGGTTACCAGCACGGCGAGTTTTTGGACTTTGATATCGAAGAAGCTTTGAATATGGAGAAGGGGATTCCCGATTACCCCTATGAGATGTCGAAAATATTATAATGGCTGAAGCAGCAGTTGGCGGACGCGGAAGAAACGATAAGCAGATTTGAGATGTGTCATATCTTGAATCTGCTTATATGATGTAAAGGAAGATATCAGGTATGATTACCAGTTTGCAAAATAAAGCCGTAAAAGAGACAGCGGCTTTGCTCGGGAAGAAAAAAGAACGGGATCGGCGCGGTCTTTTTGTGGTGGAAGGCGTGAAGCTCTTTGGCGAAGCGCCTGCGGAGCGGATCGAGCAGGTGTATCTGGCGCAGAGCGCTCGGGCGCAGCTGATGGAACAGTATGGAGAGAAGTTAAAAGCGCTTCCCTGTGAGATCGTGTCTGACGAAGTGTTTACGAAAATGTCCGATACGGTGACGCCGCAGGGGATTCTTTGTCTGGTGCGGCAGTATTCCTATAATATAGAAGAAATGCTGTCAAAAGAAGAAAAAGAACACCTGTTATTTATGATTCTGGAAGATATTCAGGACCCGGGCAATCTGGGGACGATCTTTCGCACGGCGGAGGCCGCAGGGGCGGACGGCGTGATCATGAGCGGTAAAACGGCGGATCTCTATAATCCTAAGACCATCCGTTCTACGATGGGCTCCATTTATCGTGTGCCTTTTTTCTATGCGGAGGCACTTGCTGCGGTCATGGAAACTCTGAAAGCGCATGGCGTGCGGATCTTTGCGGCGCATCTTTCCGGCAAAGCCGATTACGATGCCTGCGATTATCGGGAGGGAACCGCCTTTCTGATCGGTAATGAGGGACGGGGGCTTAAGGAGGAAACAGCAGCGCTTGCGGACGAGCGTATCAGACTTCCCATGGAAGGACAGGTGGAGTCTTTGAATGCGGCGGTAGCGTCTTCGATTTTATTATATGAAGCATACAGGCAGCGCAGAATAGTATCGTAATTAGACAAAACAGGGTTAAATCTTGATTTAATAATGAAAAACGACCTTTGCGGAACGCGGCGGAACGGATGAGGCTGTTTTGGGAGAAGTGTCAAAAACGCTGAAAAATACAGGAATATAACAGATGTTATCGTAGAAAACACAAAGAAAGGACGGAGTAAAAATATGAAAATAGGATTTATAGGGCTCGGTAATATGGCACGGGCGATCATCGGCGGTATGCTGCGGGAAGGGATTGCTTCGCGGGAGGATATCCTCGGATCGGCGAAGACGCAAAAGACACGGGACGCTGTAAAAGCGGAATACGGCATTGACGTGCGGCCTGCCAACCGGGTGGTCGCCGAGGAGGCGGATGTTCTCATTCTGGCGGTGAAACCGCAGTTTCTGGCGGATGTGATCGGAGAGATGAAAGATACGGTAAAGGAAGATACGTTGGTGATCAGCATTGCCGCGGGCAAGAGTTTGTCTTGGCTGGCGGAAGCCTTTGGCAGACCGCTCGCTCTGGTGCGCTGTATGCCGAACACGCCGGCGCTTGTCGGGGAAGGATGTACGGGCGTCTGTGTCAACGAAAGAGTGACGGAAGAGCAGCAGTCTTACAGTCTGCGCCTGATGGGAAGCTTTGGCAGAGCCAGTCTGGTGGAGGAAAGGCTGATAGACGCGGTGGGTGCGGTGAGCGGTTCTTCTCCCGCCTATGTTTTCATGTTCATTGAAGCGATGGCGGATGCGGGTGTAGCGGCAGGGATGCCGCGCGCACAGGCGTACGAGTTTGCGGCACAGGCAGTCCTTGGCAGCGCGAAGCTGGTGTTGGAGACGGGCAGGCATCCCGGTGAACTCAAAGATATGGTCTGTTCTCCAGGCGGCACCACCATTGAGGGGGTAAAGATTCTGGAGGAGGATGGTTTTCGCGGCACAGTGATGAATGCCCTGCTTGCGACGGTGGAAAAATCCAGGAGGCTGTGACATGGCGAAAAGCGCGGAAGACTTTATGTAATCACACAAAATTCGGGTGTGCGTGAGATGCCGGCAGAAGGTTTCTCAGCGGGTTTGTCGGAATATCTTGTACCTTGTAAAAAATTAGTAACAAAATATTGAGATATTTCAGAGCCAAATTGTATAAACTTGACAAAGAATAGGTGTTTTGCTAAAATAATCCATACTTAATCAAACTGTAACAATTTTGTAACAATCTTTATCATTCTTTTGATTATATGGGAGATGAAAACTTCTTGTATGGATGAAGATGGAGGGATGTTTATGCTGAGAAAGTATAGAGTCCTGCTTGCCTGTTTGATTTTCGGAATATGTTTGTGCGGTTTGTCTCTGGAGGCGAAGGCCACTGACAGAACGGAATATCTGGATTCTTTGAATGTGGGAGTATCTCAGATTGTAGATCCGACGGGGAAAGCGGCAAACGAGGAAGTGATTCGTGAATTGACCGAATTGTCGCAGGCAAACGGCGGGCAGAAGGAAACGGACTTGGTTATGGCCAATGTTCAGATAGCTATGAATGTGCGTGAGGAGGCCGACGAGGAATCGGAAAAGGTAGGCCTGCTCTACAAGGACTGCGGCGGAAGAATACTGGAGAGAAAAGACGGATGGACAAGACTTCGAAGCGGTGATCTTGTGGGATGGGCCAGAGACGATTATCTGCTTTTTGGGGATGATGCCGAGGCTCTTGCGAATGAGGTTGGGAATCTCATCGTCCAGATCGAGACAGATACGCTCTGTGTGAGACAGGAGCCTGAGGATGACGCGGAACCCATTGGCTTTATCCCCAGAGATGAGGAGCTGGAAATCATTGAAGAGTTGGATGAGGACTGGATCAGTGTCGATTATGAGGGAGAGACAGGCTATGTCTCTTCGGAATATGTGGACGTTGACTTCCATATCGATGAGGGCGAGACGCTCATAGCGATTCATAAGAGAGAAGAGGAAGAACGGCAGGCGAAGCTGACGGCCAACAGAGGCGCAGTGGTTGTGGGCGGCGACGATACGAGGCTTTTGGCGGCATTGATTTACTGCGAGGCGGGTATCGAGACTTACAACGGAAAACTGGCGGTGGGCGCGGTGGTTATGAACCGTGTCAGGAG
>DETS01000049.1:79023-80326 GCA_002361735.1 Lachnospiraceae bacterium UBA3282
GGTGGTTATGAACCGTGTCAGGAGCGGTGCCTATCCGAATACAATATCTGGTGTTATTTTTGCGTCGGGGCAGTTTACACCGGCCATGAACGGCAAGGTTGCGAGAGTTTACGGCGGCGACATTCCGGAGGATTGCTGGGAGGCGGCAAGGGCCGCGATCAACGGTGAGACGAACGTGGGCGGGGCGACTCATTTCAGGCGCGCCGGAAACCATGAGGGCCTGTTGATCGACCGACAGGTGTTCTGGTAGTGTCGCAGGATCAGCATCCTAGGCCAATACTCCTTGCCACTTTGGGGATAATATTGTATGATGGTAGAAGCATGAAGCGGCAGGGAAGGAAGTGGAAGCGATGGATATACAGACATTAAATATGACGGTAGTCTGGCTGATTGTCCTTGTGGTGCTCGTTGTAATCGAGCTTGCGACGATGGGACTCACCACGGTCTGGTTTGCGGGCGGTGCGCTGGTGGCTACTTTGGCGTCCCTGTTACGTTTGCCGGTCACATTGCAGGTGATCCTGTTCCTTGTGGTATCGGGACTGCTCCTGTTTTTTACAAGGCCCCTTGCGGTGAAGTATTTTAACAAGGACCGGGTGCGGACGAACGCGGAGAGCCTTGTGGGTCGGCAGGCCATTGTCATCAGCGAGATCGATAATCTGCAGGGCATCGGCCAGGTCAATGTGGGCGGAATGGAGTGGTCCGCCAGATCGAAGAGCGACGATGTGCCCCTGCCTGTGGGAGCGGTGGTGATCGTGCTTGCCATAGACGGTGTGAAGCTGATCGTGGAAGAGAAGAAAGACTTATAAAAAGACAAAATGATTGGAGAGAAAAAATGGGTGGAGTGATTGCATTAGTAATTGTTTTGATCCTGGCGGTGATTATCCTGATGTCCTGCATCAAGATCGTGCCGCAGGCGCACGCGTATGTGGTGGAGCGGCTGGGCGCATACCAGCAGACATGGTCCGTAGGCCTGCACGTCAAGGTGCCTTTTATTGATACGGTGGCAAAGCGGGTTATTTTGAAGGAACAGGTGGTGGATTTCGCACCTCAGCCCGTGATCACGAAGGATAACGTTACCATGCGGATTGACACGGTGGTCTTTTTCCAGATCACGGATCCGAAGCTGTTTGCCTACGGTGTGGAAAACCCGATTATGGCAATAGAAAATCTGACGGCTACGACCCTTCGTAACATTATCGGTGAGATGGAGTTAGATCAGACGCTGACTTCCAGAGAAGTGATTAATACAAAGATGCGGGCATCCCTTGATATTGCCACGGATCCCTGGGGTATCAAGGTAAAC
>DETS01000045.1:0-3499 GCA_002361735.1 Lachnospiraceae bacterium UBA3282
TATATCCCGGAGCCGGAACATCAGGGCAGGCCCCATAGGCGCGAACTTAAGCAAGAAGCCCAGGTAAAATTGCTGTATGGAACTCATCATTCTGGCTGATCCGCCACCGCTTTTGTTTTGCCAAAAAACGGATATAATTTTCATCTGCAAGGTCAATGAACAAGCCCCATGGCAGGCACAGGACCGTTTTTATCTGTATAAACGCTATTCTACATTTTTCGTATATTGAATAGACATTTTCCATGTTTTCTTCTTTTTCTTCAAGGAAACGTTCCCAGCAGAAGGACTGCCGTTCTGCAATAACCCATGCGATAAGCTGCAGAAGCACCAGCGCTTCTGCATATTTTGTGTTTCCTGCCTTTGCTACAGTGATGGAAAAGCTCTGTTTAAAACGTTTAAAAAGCAGTTCCACCTGCCAGCGGCTCCTGTATAGATAAACGATTTCTTCACCGCTGTATTCTGCACCCAGGGACGTTATGAGCACTATATATCCTGCACAGAAAAGGGTGTCTTCCGTTATCTGCCTCTGGTTTTTGGATGCCTGCCTCTTTTTCCGCTTCCTTGCTGTTGAGCAGCAAATTGTAATCCATACAAACGGCAAATTATTTTATCTTCCAACGAATATTTGACTGCGCAATGCCGTATTCAAATGCACAATATCATCAAACCTACAGCGGTTTCCAATCGGCAGCTGGGATGTCCTATATATTGCATTCTTTTAGAACGCTTACAAAAAGAAGCGGGTTAACCCGCTTCTTCTTTGCTTAAAAGATATTCATTTAGTCTTTCCAAGGCACTGACAATGCTGACGGCATCTACTTTCGACAGCTTTGGGTAGTATGTAGTAAGCCGCTCAAAGTTCCAAAAGGTGTCAGACAAGCCTGACAGTTCTGTCCCGATATTCCAATTCGGGATGCAGATATAATTTCCATACTTATGCTTTCCGCACAGGATGTGGAAGCTGCTGTATCTGGCTGTCGCTTCTAATTCATATGGGTCCGTGTCTTTGATCAGACGGATCCTCCCCTTCCAGCATCCCGGCGGCTCCATGCCAGGCTTCCAAATGCACGTATAGTCCAGTTCCATACACATCCTCCCCTTACATCAGGTTCTGGCTGGCAACAGCCGCCAGGATGACGTCTGCATCAATCGTCTTCTTATCCATCTGCGAGCCAAGCGTAAGCGCATCCGTCATCAGATTGTCAATCAAGCGCGGGTTCCCGCTTGAATGGCTGTGCACAGCACTAAGCGCGGCGCTGTCCAGGATGGCCCCTGCCCCTCCGGCACAAGTGACTTTGTGCGAGATATACTGTGCAACCTCAGAATCGTCAAGCCCCGTGAAATTATAATGTACCGTAATGCGTTGGCGCAATGCTTCATGCGCTGGCCGGCGCAGGATGCTGTTTAAATGCGGTTCCCCACACAGCACAAGCGTAAAGCAGTTTAAGGAGTCATATCCGTGGTTCATCAGCATCTTTATGTCTTCCAGGATACCTGTGGACAGGTACTGCGCTTCATCGACCGCAAGAAACAGCGGCTGGCGTTTTTCCTTGTAAAGTATGTATACCTGCTCCTGTATCGCCTGGAACATGCTGGCCTTCCCGCCACGGGCCTCAAGGCCGAGCACACCGCACAGCTGGCGGTAAAATTCCAGGACGCTGACAGTGGACAAGCAGATGTATTCCATATGGTAAAGGCTTGGGTTCAGCCCTGCGGCAAAGCACCGCAGGGCAAAAGATTTGCCCATGCCGGGGCTGGCTGTAAACACGCCAATGCCACGGGAGTCTTTTAAGTAGTCAAGCCTCGCTGTCATTTCCTTAAAATCTGTTGAAACAAAGCAGTCTTTCTCCCGGACGGACTGTTTGTCAAACGGGTTGAACGATAAGCCGTAATAAGAAAAAGGCGTCATGGCTGTGCACCCCCAATCTTCGAATAATCGATCGCGGGCTGGTTTTCCCGCTTCGCGCGGCAGTTTTCGTTACGGTCAGTCCTGCGGATCGGGTAATGCCCGCCATCAGAGAGGATGAATGCGTGGCCCATGTCATCCGGAAGGTAGCGGACCTCCACTTTTGAAGAGATAAACTGCATGGGAACGTCGTAGGACACCTTATCAATCGATACCGTGGAATCCTTGTTTACCCTGCGCCAGACACGGTTCAGGAAACATTCATCCAGCCATTCCCTGGACTTGGGCAGACGCACACAGCCGCATGTGCTGCGGTAACGTTCAAAAGGGACGCCATCAATGCCTGTGTGGTATGTAGTATTGTATCCCCGGATATAATCCGCAAGCAGGCTGTTAAACTGCGCAAGGGAATGGATGGATTCGATATCAAGCGTATACAGCCACCTTTCCTTAAGCGTGCGGAAATGCCGTTCCACTTTGCCCTTGCTTGCCCCGTCCCTTATTTTTGTATGCAAAAGCACCGTCCCGATGGAGCCGCAGATTAGGGAAAGCTGCTCATTTGCATAGCTGCATCCGTTATCGACGTATAATTTTACGGGGATCCCATAAGTGGAAATAGCGGACTTTAGCACTTTCTGGAAGTTATAAGCATTGTCGCTATAAAAAAGTCCCCCTCCGACCAGAAGCCTGGAATGGTCATCAATGATCATAATACAGTAAACACGCCTGCGCTGTCCGTTTTCTGTAATATAAGGCAGGTAGCAGGTGTCTGCCTGCCACATTTTCCCAAACGCGTCTTCCTCAAATGCCCTGCGGTCACGCATGGACGGGTTTTTTGCGGATTTCAAGTCGTTATGCTTGACGAACCGCTGGACAGCGCATACGCTCACAGTTGCGGGGATAAAGGATCCTGCTACGAGCTGGCGGTGTATCTGTGTGGCGTTCAACCTTGGGAATTCCTCTTTCAGACGGTAGATTTCATCTACTGCGGCATCCGTGAGCACACGCGTTCCACCGCTGTCAGAACGTTCTTTGGGCATAAGTGCGTCGATCCCGCCCCTGCGGTAAAGGGATTCCCATTTGGCCAGCGTCCCCGGCTTGTAACACGCCGCACTGCCGTCCGGGAGTGTAAGCGGCTGTTTTGTAATGCGCTTATAATAAGCGTTCCTTGAGGCATCCGGATAAAGCCCGTGGATAGCAGGGGCTATGACAGCGAGCTTAAACTGTGCAATGGCAGCAGCGTTTGAAAGTTGTTTTGCATTATTTTCCATAGACATGGAACCTCCTTTGTTTTTTTTCATCATAACCCCTGGATGCCAGGAGGGGAATTCCCATGGCATGTAAAGCCTGCCAAAAATGGAGGCGTCAGAAAACTTTTTGCTGGTAATTTGCGGGGTTTGCATGCGACTGCAGGAAAGACCGGGCCGAAAGGAGGACAAACCGGCAGGCAAAAAAAGCGGAATACTGCGCCAGGAAGCAGAGCCCCTTTATAAATTTGGACGGGGCAGTCTGGGCAGAGACAAGCACGCCAAGCCATAACTGCTTGTGGGCCAGGAAAAGGTCCCGCCAGCGGTACAGCATGGATACGGAGAT
>DETS01000045.1:3827-4006 GCA_002361735.1 Lachnospiraceae bacterium UBA3282
GCGGTACAGCATGGATACGGAGATACCGAAACGGACACAGAGCTTTTTTACCGTGTGAAGATGCAGGAAATATTCTGCCAGCACCCGCAGGATAAAGAAAAGGCCATATACAGAGTATGGGATGATGACATCGGGAAGTACGGCATGGGGAAACCCGCAGCTTGTACAGCGCAGACGGA
>DETS01000012.1 GCA_002361735.1 Lachnospiraceae bacterium UBA3282
AAGGCTTTTGCATATAAAATAAGATATTTTAACCTGTTTTATGGTTTAAGCCATGCGCTGTCAGGTCTCGCTATTAACCTTGCGTTATTATACGCCATATCTAAAGTAAGACAGGTATGCCCCAAATATTGATTTCCAGCATCATTTTTACTTACAACCAATGCTAAATCCGGTACACTTTCGCTGACCAGACATATAGGAATCAATAATTGTATTCTTCCTTTGTAATATTGCGGAACAGCAGTTTTATAATTTGCGTCAATCATATGTTTCGCGCGTTTTACTGCTCCGTCAAATAACATCGTTTTATTGGGACTTTCCCTTACTGCTTCTGGAATACGAAGAAAATTTTCTGGATCTCCAAATATATGAGGATATTGCGGAAAAATATCACAGTTTGTGTCAAACACCAAAGAAGACGGGTCGTTAAAATAATTCGCTCTTTTTGGCAAATTTACTATACCCATCATACTTAATTGATATGAAGTATAAAACCCATCCAAATACCATATTTGACGATCCGGAATTTTATTTTTAGTAAAATATGCAAATATCGGTTCATAATAAACCGTATATAATCCCGTATTAAACAACGAATATTCATCTGATTGTAATATGTTACCTTCTTCTTGAAGTTTCATGAAAGTATGCTCAATATAATTTTTCAGTATTACATTATCAGATTGTCCGCCAAAACTCCATTTCTCTGGACACAATCCAGAAAGATTTTGTATTTTTCTCTCATATTCATTACAAAATGCAAAATCAAATAATCTCATATACCATCCTCCCCCTTTTATGCTGACATTCTAACATAACATTAAATAAAAAGAAAGTTTTAATTCATGTCTGGCAGCAAATCGTTATCCATAATATATTTCAAATTGCTTCTGTTTATCATCCATGCTTTATCCCTTGCTCCGTTTTGATACGCTAACGCCTGCCGCCGCATTTCATCAGAAATGCCGTTATATATTTCCTGCGCCTTATTTTGTATCACGGATATTCCAAGCTTATCTGCTATAAAATCCAAATATACGTTATATTCATCAAAATAGTCGTTCAATAAGCTTTCTACAGCTACAAGATAATCCTGTTCAAATTGTGTGCATAAATCAACTGCTGTTTTTTGTATTTGATTGTTTAAGTCCTCAAAGGCGGAATGAAATTTTTCATCGCTTGAGATATCATACCAACTGCCGTCATCCGGATGATATGATATCGTCGCAATAACATTGTTTACAGGCAGATTTCCATAATTTTTGCACCACAGCCTAAATTCAGCGTTTACTTCTACACGCCGATGGGAAAGATTCCATTTTGATGAAAAAAAGTTTATTTCAAAAACCAGATCTTTGACGACCTTCTTAAGGCAGCGCTGACTTTTCAAATACTTCCAGCCTGTTGTTTCAGAAAGCCCTATCAATAGTTTTTGCATAGCTTCCTCTATCGAGAACATGGCGTCTGGCATTGAGGAATCCTGCGCGCAAGATACCCCATATCATCCTTTTCAATGGTAAGTACAAAGGGAAATTTATTATATTCGATGCAACGATAAAAATCAGCTTCCGGGAAAACATTTTGTCTTTCCGGATCAAAGAAATGCTCGCCGCCATGATTTCTCAACTCGTCGACTCTCCGATCCATGTCGGTAAACTCCCTGCCTTCCAAAATGCTTTTGATATACGCCGCGCACAGTTCATCCTCCGGCGCGATCCTCACACCGCCGCTGCCCATGCTGACAAGCGAAACCGTCTGCGGCTGTCTGGAAATGATGTATTCGGCTACCGCCCTTGCGTTAACCAGACTGCCCGTGATGATCTCATCCGCATGGACGGCATTGACGATTCCCTGTGTTCCCGCGCTGGTGGTATGAATGATCGTTTTTCCCGTCACGTCCTCTTTCCTGATGGAAGACGGTGAATTGCCATAGTCGAATCCTTCACATTTTATGCCTTTCCGTTCGCCGATTAAAATACTGTCTTGCATACGGTCTCTGAGAGAAAATGCTTCTTCGATCGTTCCCACGGGACGAATCTGTTTTACCCCCATATCATACAGATAACATTCCAAAGAAAACGCCCTGAAAACATCAATGATAACGGTCAGCCCCTCCGCCTGTTTTGCCCCTTCCAATAAATGCAGAATATTGATATCATACATGTGCTTCTACCCTTTCTTTGCTCCAACCGTCCTTGCTTTTGCGTCGCCCACTGCCTGATTCCTGTGCTGTAAATGAATGCCGATATGTCCGATACCGAGAATCACCACACTAATCAGCAAAAAGACATTTCTTCCGTAGATGCCCAACAGAAAAAAAGCACAGACGGGAAGGGTCGCGCCTGCCACCGGCACGCCGCAGAGACTGCTGTAAAAATCGGTCATCTTTTTCTCACTCTTAAAATAGCGCACCCAATACACTTCATACAACAGCATCAATGCAAAAGAGAGAACCAGCCAAACGAACCAAAGAGAATCAAACCTGATGTTGAAATCGGAAAACACCAGCGCGCAGCAGCATACAGTCACTTCTCCAATCCTCTCAAAGATCTGCAATATTTTATTTTCCTGCTCTGCATATTGGTCATACTCAATCGGCTTATGCTTTGTCCAGATTGCATTAGGAATAAACAGCATCAGCAGATAAATCAACCCCACATAGGAAAATCCGAAATGGAACATATTTGCTAAGTCTCCTCCCACAGCATGACCTGTCCCTGCCGCAGAGACGCCTGCACATCGATAATCCGCTGATTCTCCGATCCCCGAAAGCGCAGGCTGATGTTTTTCTTTGCCTGTACAAATTCCCCATCCACGATGATATCCAAATAAAACAGGAACTCTTTCATCTCCTCCCACTTTTCGCAGAAGGTATCCAGAATGTCCCTGTCAAACAGATAGCCCGTATAGCACCAGATATCTTTGTTAGGGAAGCGCCCCTTTACCTCTCTTACAAAAGGAAGGAGTGCCGTCCAGTTTGCGTATTCTAAAGGCTCCCCGCCAAGCAACGTCAGCCCCGCGATATAATCCGGCGCAAGCGCCTTTATCAGCTCATCCGCCGTCTCCTCCGTAAAGGGCTGTCCATACCGGAAATCCCAAGTCTCGGGATTAAAACAGCCCTCGCAGTGATGGGTGCAGCCGCTGACAAAGAGCGTCACCCGCACCCCCGGACCGTCCGCGATATCGCATTTCTTTATCACAGAATAATACATATGATACCTCTTTACAAATGCAGCACTCTTTCCTTGATCTCCTGCGTGCGTCCCTGATTCCAGAACTGTGTGCCGATATATCCGCAGGTACGTCTTGCCACATTCATTTTATCCTGATCGGTATTGCCGCAGTTTGGACATTTCCAGATCAGTTTCCCGTCCGTGTCCTCCACGATCTCGATCTCTCCATGGTAATCGCAGACCTGACAGTAATCGCTCTTGGTATTCAACTCCGCGTACATGATATTATCGTAAATATACTGCATCAGGGAGAGCACCGCGTCCAGATTGTTCTCCATGTTCGGCACTTCCACATAGCTGATGGCGCCGCCCGGGGAAAGTTCCTGAAACTGTGATTCAAAGCTCAGCTTATCAAAAGCGTTGATATCCTCCGTCACATGGACATGATAGCTGTTTGTGATATAGTTTTTATCCGTTACACCTTCGATGATGCCAAAGCGTTTCTGCAGGCACTTTGCAAACTTATAGGTGGTAGACTCTAAGGGCGTACCATAGAGACTGAAATCAATATTCGTCTCCTCCCGCCATTCTTTGCAGGCGTTATTCAAATACTGCATGACCTTGAGGGCAAAAGGAGTTGCCTCAGGGTCTGTGTGGCTTTTGCCCGTCATGTAACGGGTGCATTCGCACAGTCCGGCATACCCCAAAGATATGGTAGAATACCCGCCATAGAGAAGCTTATCAATCGTTTCTCCCTTTTTCAATCTGGCAAGCGCTCCGTTCTGCCACAGGATCGGCGCGGCATCCGACAGCGTTCCTTTGAGTCTGTTATGCCTTGCCATCAAAGCCCTTCTGCAAAGCTCCAGCCTCTCATCCATGATCTTCCAGAAACGTTCCATATCCCGCCCGGAAGAACAGGCTACATCCACCAGATTCAAGGTGACGACACCCTGATTGAATCTGCCGTAAAATTTTGGCTGGTCGTTCTCGTCATGATATACGGTAAGGAAGGAACGACAACCCATACAGGTATAGCAGTTGCCGTCCTTTAACTGCTTCATGATCTTTTCTGAAATATAATCAGGAACCATGCGCTTTGCCGTACATTCTGCCGCCAGTTTCGTCAGATACCAGTATTTTGTACCCTCGCGGACATTATCCTCCTCCAACACATAGATGAGCTTGGGGAAGGCAGGGGTGATATAGACGCCCTTCTCGTTCTTGACACCGCGGATACGCTGGCGCAGCATTTCCTCAATGATCATCGCCAAATCGTCCCGAAGCTGTCCCTCGGGTACTTCGTCGATATACATGAACACCGTAATAAAAGGAGCCTGCCCGTTGGTGGTCATCAGGGTAATGACCTGATACTGAATGATCTGCACCCCTTGCTTGATCTCGTCCTTTACGCGCTTCTCGGCAATGGCATTGATCTGCTCCTCGGTAGCCTCTACGCCCATCTCCCGCATCTCGGTGCGCACTTTATTACGGAATTTCTCTCTGCTCACATTGACAAAGGGAGCCAGATGCGACAAAGAAATACTCTGCCCGCCGTACTGACAGCTCGCGATCTGCGCGATGCTCTGCGTTGCGACATTACAAGCCGTGGAAAAACTTTTCGGCGTATCGATCATGGTCTCGCTGATCACGGTGCCGTTTTGCAGCATATCTTCTAAATTGACCAGACAACAGTTGTGCATATGCTGGGCAAAATAATCCGCGTCATGAAAGTGGATCACGCCCTGCTCGTGTGCCTCCACGATATCCGGTGCAAGCAGGAAACGCTTGGTGATATCCTTGCTCACTTCCCCTGCCATATAATCCCGCTGCACACTGTTGACCGTAGGATTTTTATTGGAATTTTCCTGCTTGACTTCCTCGTTATTACACTCTAACAAACTTAAAATTTGCTCGTCCGTGGAATTGGATTTACGCACAAGAGCCCTTTTATAACGATAGGTGATATAATTTCTGGAAATGGTGTACGCACGATACTTCATCAGCTGGTTCTCCACCATATCCTGAATTTCCTCCACGCTGGGAGCCCTTCTCATCTCCTCGCAATGGTCAGCCACCACGGAAGCGATCTCGTCGATCTCCTCCTCCGACAGCCGATCCTCCTCCTGTACGCTGTTGTTTGCCTTTCTGATCGCCGCCACGATCTTTTTTAAGTCAAAATTTACCTCCACACCGCTTCTCTTAATGATCTTCATGCAATAACGCCCCCATACTCTATCTGATACCCAATATTTTGTGCCTCTATACCGTCATCCCTCTGCTGCACGTACTATATATTGTATCACGACAAAATATTATGTCAAGTTGTTGTGGTGTTTATTTTCAGAAAATCTTAAGGAACATTCTTGACTGACTCAGTCGGTAAACTCCGGATCAAGCGCCGAGGTAGGCTCGTCGAAAAGCAGTACATCCGGATTCACGGCGATGGCTCTCGCTATGCCATCCTCACTTTCCCATATCCTTTTTAGGAAAAAGCCTGTCTTGTGTTCTTCTTCAAAGCCGTTTTTTTATAAGCCGTCATTCCCTGTTCCGCCAGATGAAACACGCCCTGCACCAGGCTGCACAGAAGAATGTAGATGAAAAAGATGACCAGATACGCTTCCAGATAGTTATAGCCGAAAGAAGCGTCTATCTTTGCGATTGCCGTAACATCTTTCACCGTCATCATAAAGGCAAGCGCAGTACGATCCGGTAAAATGCCTGAAACTCTGTCAAACCCACGCTGACCGCATTCGCCGTTTTCATACCATTCATACTTGTTTTGTATGATTTAGCATAAATGAATATTTGCACGCCCGCTTTTGCTTGTCAACCTTTTTTTGAAAAAAATAAAAAAATAAAAAAAGATTTTTTCGCGGGATATCATTCCTACGAAAAAATCTTTCCGGAAGCTGGAAAAGGGACTCGAACCC
>DETS01000069.1:0-191 GCA_002361735.1 Lachnospiraceae bacterium UBA3282
ATTTTCTCCTGTAATTATGGAAAATTATAACATCATATAAATCAGGAAACAATATGCAATATCAGAAAATCTTAAAACTATTTAGGGAAGACGGCAGGATAAGGAAAGGTTGATTTCTGTTATTTCTTTGCAAAAAAAGCTATAAAAAATGGACCAAACACCCCTTCCCAACGGCTAATACTATAGGGAGA
>DETS01000069.1:504-723 GCA_002361735.1 Lachnospiraceae bacterium UBA3282
CAACGGCTAATACTATAGGGAGATATTTAGTCCTCCCGCCCCATCTGAAACACCAAAGGGAAGGAGAAGCCTATGGGAACCAAGAAAAGAAAAGGCGGTAACACCCCTGTCATCCAGTTCCAAACGGAGGATCAGGTTATCACAATCACCTTCAGTAAAGAGGAAAGCACGGGGATGAAAGCCGTGATCCTCGATATCCTCACCGAAGCATACAGGGAG
>DETS01000069.1:1020-1281 GCA_002361735.1 Lachnospiraceae bacterium UBA3282
ATCCTCACCGAAGCATACAGGGAGCGCCTGCAAAGAGCATCCCTATATCCCAAAGCAGGATGACACATGAAGGACTGCGCGGCCTTTCGTACTTTTATACTATAGGGAGTACGAAAATCTTTTGCAAAACGTGTTGCGGGAAAGTGGAAGGGACGGTATGATGTATGTACCGGGGCATCCCCCGGCTGCACATTGAAAAGTAGATAAGGAACGGCAGCGCAGTCCCGTATTAAGAATAATACGGAGGCGGCGTGATGAAAC
>DETS01000069.1:1509-9104 GCA_002361735.1 Lachnospiraceae bacterium UBA3282
CATTGAAAAGTGAATAGGAGACGGCAGCGCGGTCCCGTATTAAGAAAAATACGGAGGCGGCGTGATGAAACGGGTTTATTGTCTTTACAGAGTATCAACAAAGAAGCAGGTAGACAGGAACAATAAGGATGAGAATGACATCCCCATGCAGAAAAATGCCTGCCATGAGTTCGCGGGCAGACAGGAAGGCTGGACGATCCTGAAGGAATTTTCCGAGAAAGGTGTTTCAGGATATAAGGTATCCGCCAAAGACAGGGACGCCATACAGGAGTTAAAGGAGGCAGCCCAGCAGAAAGAGTTCGATATCCTTCTGGTGTTCATGTTCGATCGGATCGGGAGGATCGACGACGAGACGCCCTTTGTGGTGGAGTGGTTCGCAAAGCATGGTATCGAGGTGTGGAGTACGCAGGAAGGGCAGCAGTGCTTCAACAGCCATGTGGACAAGCTGATGAATTATCTCCGCTTCTGGCAGGCATCCGGCGAGAGCGAGAAGACTTCCATCAGGATCAGGAGCAAGATGCAGCAGATGATGCTGGAAGGCTTATACACCGGTGGACCGATCAGGTTCGGCTATCATCTGGTAGACAGCGGTCTTGTGAACCGGAAAGACGCAAAGATCAGGAAGTATGAGATCGACCCGGCGGAGAGGGAAGTCCTGCATTTGATAGACGATATGACGGTACATAAAGGCTATGGGTCTTACCGGACGGCGGACTTCCTCAATAAGAACGGATACCGTCCGAACGGCGGAGGGAAGTTCACGAGTATCAAGGTGAACCGCATCCTGCGTGATCCTTTCTACTGCGGGAGGCTGGAGGACGGAACGACTTCCCCGCAGCTTGAAGCGCTCAGACTGAGGAGCGATGACACCTATGACCAGATCCTCTATATCCTTGCACAGAGACAGAATAAGAATGAGGAGAAGCGGCATATCGCCTTACAGACCAGAGGACAGGCGATGCTATCGGGAAATATCTTCTGCGTCCACTGTGGTGGGAGACTGACCACGATACGTTACAGGGACAGCTATACGAGGGCTGACGGCACGATATATTCCGTGAACGAGATCAAGTATTGCTGTTACCACAAGAGCAGGAAACTCTGTCAGTGTGACGGGCAGACGACCTACAAGGCAGAGCGGGTGGATGAGAGCATAAGGCAGATCATACGGAAGCTGTTCAGCGGTATGGATGGTGCGCCGGAGGAAGAAAAGTTACAGGCGGCACTCAAGAGGCAGATGGCGGGGAACAGGGCGGCGCAGAAGAAACTCGATCGGGAACTCATCAAGGACAGGGAGCGGCTGACAAAGCTGCAGCTTGAGATTGGGAAGATCCTGACGGGCGAGAGCAGCTATTCAGCAGACGATCTCTCGCAGGCAATCCGTACCATCAAAGCGCGGATAGAAGATGCGGAAATAAAGATGACCCGGCTAAAGGATGAGGAAGAACAGGAGAGACAGGGCATTGAGCAGATCACCCCGGCATATGACAGGTTCAAGTCATGGGCGGAGGAGTTCGATGCGGCAGCGCTGGAGCAGCAGAAGATGATAGCCTGCCACCTGTTCAGACGGATCGAAGTAGGCAGAGGCTATCAGATCAAAGCGGAACTCAACATGACTTATAAGCAGTTTTGTTCCGAATGGGGCGGCAATCTGCTTAAAGAAGCGATCGGCTAGGCGGTGAGGGAAAGTACTCTATCATAAAAGACGGATATGTTTCATTATGGCTGTTTATGTTCCGAGAGAAGATAAGAGAGTGGTTAAGAGAAAAAGAAATATGAAAAGAAGCAGGAAAGAGAAGAACTAATATGAGTTAGAAGATACCCTCGATTGTAATTTTGGACAGAACACTCTACCAGAAAGATTTACGGTATGAAACCGCAACGCTGGTAGAGCACGCGGCTGTTAACCGCGGGGTTGTAGGTTCGAGCCCTACTCGGGGAGTTGATGAGAGACCCGTAAACGTATATGTTTGCGGGTCTTTTACGCATTGGAATGAACCGAATACATTAAATAATGCCCAACCTTTTCAGATTCGCGTGTCTATCTTAGTGAAAGCTTTCAACGAGGTGAAAACAAGTGAACAGACAGGAAGTAGAAAAAACCATAGCTGAGTATCTCAAGCCCATATTTGGATTTGCCCTGAAAAGGTGCAAGAACGTCCATGATGCGGAGGATCTGTCGCAGGAGATCGTTACAAGAGCGTTCCGGGCGCTCCTGATCAAAGAGGATGTCGCGGATATGCGAAAGTTTATCTGGACGGTGGCGCATAACGTACTGAGCAACTATTATCGTGATACGGCAAAAAGCGTGGCAAATGTTCCGATTGATGAGGTGGCGGAGCTGATTGCCGATCCGAGTGCGGAAATAGTTGTTGATGACAGGAGTAACGCCATCCATCGTCTTCGGACTGAAATCGCGTATCTTTCAAAGCAGCAGAGAAGGATTGTAATCGCCTATTACTTTGAGAATCGCAGGCAGGCAGATATTGCGGCGGAATTGGGAGTTTCCATCGGTACTGTCAAATGGCACTTGTTTGAGGCAAAAAAAGAATTGAAGCGAGGTATGGATAAAATGAGAGAAACAAGCGAACTTAAATTTAATCCGATTCGATTTGAATCCTATGGTCTCAGCGGTTCTTTGGGGACGAAGTCACTGGACGAGTTTTTCCGTTCCGCACTGTCTCAAAATGTTTGTTATTGTGTGCGCAATCAGGCAAAGACCATCAATGAAATCGCTGAAGAACTCGGCGTTTCTCCGGTGTATGTGGAATCGGAAGCAGCGTTTTTGGAAGAATATGGATTTCTGCTGGCGGAAAAGAAAAAGTACATCGTTAATTTCATCATTGACGAGCCGTCGCCCGAACTGTTTGCCGTACAGAACGAGATGTACAGGTGTGCTGCTGAGTTGTTTGCAAACGAACTGTATGATGAATTGCTCTCTACGGGTATTCTTGATGATCCGGACATCTTGTGTGGTCAGACGGACGAACCGGTTTCTGCGGCGAATCCTCCCAAAGCGGATCGTAATTTTGTCCTGTGGTCGTTGATCCCTTATATAGCGGCAAGATGCGGCAGGGGACTGGCAAAGCAGCGGATTTCTTTTGAGGAAGTGGCAACTTATCGACCGGATGGCGGGCATAACATCTGCCACGCATCGGTTGCGTCGGGGAAAACGGGACTGCCGGAGGAGTGGGAGCATATGAAAAACTGGATAGGCCCCATGTGGAACGGGCAGGATGATGATCCGCATATGTGGCAGATCGATTCAGAGTACTCTGACAGAATGAGTTTTCAAGAAAGAAACATTCCGGAAGAACAAAGGCGGACAATAGTGCTTTTCAAGGAGGAAAAGGAGCATTTACTGTCAAAGCAGGATTACGCATGGCTGGCGGAACTTGGTTATATAAAGACCAACGGGGACTATGACGGACAGTTTCAGTCCGCATGGCAGATCGTTATTTTGAACAGCAAAGAGATCAGGGATAAGCTGCTCGCCATTGGTACGCGTATCAAGGAAAGGCACCGGGCGGAATTGGAAACGTTGAAGGCTCCTTTTGTGCAGGCGATGCTGGCAGGTATTCCGCCGCATCTTAGAAAGGCGAGGGAGCATGAATTGCAGTATGTCTTTCATTCGGACGGGTGGTTTTTGCTGTACTGTGTCATTGTGCTTCTAAAGAACGGTAAATTGCAGACGCCTACGGAGGGACAGCGAAAATCGCTGATGACATTGCTTGCAGACATATAGACAAACATCTTAAAAGGGGCTTTCCGTATATCAGTGGAAAGCCCCGGTTCTTAGCTGATTCGATATTTGGAGTAGGAATGCACCGCCAGCCCCGCAAACAGCGGAATCTCAATTACATACGCACCGATCATCACATGGGGCAGCCAGATGGCGATATTTCCGATGTTCCAGAAATCAAAATCCGCGGCGGCATAGAGGATGCCTGTCTGCAGGCTGAGCGCTCCGGCAGGCAGGATGCTGTAGATCCAGATGCCGATATGCTCGGGCAGCGCCATGTAGATGATGATTGGCAGGATGCAGAACAGAAGCGCCGAAGATAAACACACCGTCATATTTTTGAGCCTGGAGGAGAGAAACAAGGTCAGGCTGATTGTGGCAAGCAGGCAAAGCAGTCCCGCCGCGGCGACAAAGAGCTGCAGCTGTCCGATATCCATGGCGGGCAGGCTGATAATGGAATACAATATCTGCATGGAAGATTTTGTGCATTCCCAACCGTAGAGGCTGTTCGATACCAGAAGATAGAGGACGGCACTGAGGCTGTAAGTAATCCCGCAGATGAGAAAGGCGGATAAAATCTTGATGCAGGCAAACTTTGTCTTTCCGAATTTCGTGCAGCGGTAGATATCGTCCGCCTCGGTCTGGTAGTCGGAAGTAAAGATGGGCGCGGTGATGACGGTACAGAGAAGCAGGATCAAAAAGGCAAGAAATTCCTGATATTCCATGGCTTCCGTGCTGTATCCGGGGTAAAACAGGTAAGGTTTTTTGACTTGACTATATAAGTCAATAGCAGCCCGCTGTGCTGCGGGATGTTCCTTCTGTTCCTGCTTCATCAGTGAGACAATGCGGTCTGCGCACAAATCATAATAGTCGCCGGTCTTTTGGGAATCGATTTTCGCAATGCTCGGCGCAAGACCGGTATTCGGATTGGCAAAGACTTCGCGAATGCCGTGCAAAAGCGGGGCATAAGGCAGAATCTCGCTATCGTAAACGCCGTCGGGCAGATCGTAGGTAGTTTCCGCGCCGTATTTGCGCAGACATGCCTGATAAGCTTCCACGGCGTGCCGCACCTTTTCGGGCGTGACCGTTCCCGTGATATCTGCCTGCAGTTTCTTTTTATAGGAAATCCCCTGCAGCCCTTCCAACTCTACGAGGTTTCCCTGTGCGTCCGTGTAGGTGCAGCTGCTGGAGGGAAAGGTGATGGGAAGATATGCCATCAAAAGAGTTAGGAGCAGCGCAGCTCCCAGTAAAATCAGCGTCAGCCTTGTTTTCAAAATTCTTTTTATTTCTACTTTTAATAAACGCATCATAATCTCCTTTTTTATAACGTTTCATAATTGTACAGACTCCTGTGGGAATAACCACAAATACAGATCCTCCAGACAAGGCGTTGCAGGCTCGGAGTTTTCGCCATAAGGTTCCTCCGCCAGATAGCGGACAAAGATATGCCCGCTCTCCTCATTGCGGATGTTTACGATTTGCAGTTTCTGTTCGTACTCCGACAGCCTGCTCATCGGGATCAGCGCCGTCCACACTTTCCCGTCTACCAGCTTTACCAGTTCCTCGGTCGTTCCTGTGGCAAGCAGTTTCCCGCCTTTCATGACCGCGTTCTTTGTGGCAATGTATTCCACGTCAGAGACGATATGTGTGGAAATCAGCACAATACGGTCATGCGCAAACTCAGAGAGCAGGTTGCGGAAACGGACTCTCTCTCCGGGGTCAAGCCCGCTGGTGGGTTCGTCCAAAATTAAGATTTCCGGCTCGTTTAAGAGCGCCTGTGCGATGCCGACCCGCCGTTTCATACCGCCGGATAATTTACTGATTTTCTTGTTTTTGACATGAGACAGCGTCATTTGCTCCAGTAATTCGTTTATCTTACGCTTGCTGTCTCTGGCAGTAAGTCCTTTCAACACGGCTACATATTCCAGATAATCTTTAACGGTAAATTCGGGGTAAAAGCCAAATTCCTGCGGCAGATAGCCGAACACGTCGCGGTAGCTTTCTTTCAGCTCGTGAATGGGAATGCCGTCGTAGCGGATCTCTCCGGAAGTCGGTTTCATAATGCCGGCGATCATCCGCATCAGCGTCGTCTTGCCGGCTCCGTTTGCGCCCAACAGCCCCCAGACGCCGGGGGTGATTTGCAGGGAAACATCATTTACAGCTGTCATGTCCTTGAATTGTTTGGTCAGATGTTGCGTGGTTAATTCCATTGGGATCTCCTATCCGAGCGCATGGACGCTCTGGTTTATTCTATTTCAGCCAAGCTGCATCTCCGCATAGGAAGATTTGGTTATCAGGTAACGAAGCTGCCGTACGCAAAAGAAGAATGACAGAGCGCACAGAATGGTCCGTATCGCGGTCAGGGACGGCTGATGCAAAAAGGTATCCTGCCAGGGCACGATGCCAAATGCTGCCGTTAAAAAGGCACAGTACAGCAGGCTTCCGACAAAGAAACGTTTTGGCGGAAAATGTCCCAGCATATAAAGGCTGCCGCAGCCTGCCAGCAGAAAGGGAAAGCAGAGGCAGAAAACAATGCTGTTTGTGGGCAGAGCCGTTTTTATGACAGTGGCAAGAAAAACGCCTGTTAGCAGGAAGATATCTCCGGTGCCGATGATGAAAAGCCTTGCCAAAAGCAGCTTTATACCGGAAAAACGAGTTGCTGTTTCCACTTCCTGCATTCGATAGCGGATGCTGCGATGGAGCAGAGGGAGAGCCGTCATAAAGATCAGAACCGACAGACAGGCCAACAGCTTGATCGTTTGACGGGGCATGAATGAGGGATTGAAAAAACGGGAGAGCAGGATGCTTAAGATAAGCAGCAGCATACCCTGCGAGGCCCATAGTTTCCAAGCGATAAATCGGATCTGCTTTCTTAAAAAGCAAAAATAGGGAATGCGAGTCCGCCCCTGTCTCAGACGAGCCTCTCTTTTGGTCAGCAGGATCGTGGCTTGGATATGCGCTTCATTGGCAGGAGCAGGCATCTGATGTAACGCCTGTTTTAGTTCCTGTTCCAGATTTGCATGGTTCCTATCGCAATTCTTATTTACGTTTTCCATTTTTGCGGCTGCCTCCTTCCTTATGGTTCTCTTGTTTGCTGCAAGCGCTTGATGCCTCTTGCAGGGAATCGGATTTTGTTTGCGGAGAGTTAAGTTCTGTCCGCAGCCTTTTTAGGGCCGCGCGCAGTCTGGTCTGTACCGTCCGCAGCGGCAGATTCACTGTTTCTGCGATTTCCCGCAGGGTCAGATCCTGTCCGAACCGCAATAGGACGATTTCCTGCTGATGCCGTGGCAGTCTGCTTACAAGCTGCCGCAGCATCATGTCTGAACGGATCGTCTCAAAAGCCGGCTCCGAGTAGGGCGGATCGATCTTTGCCTCCTCCAGAGAGAGTTCAGGCTGGCGATTTTTTCGCTGCATATCGATGCAGGTATTGGCGGCGATACGGTAGAGAAAGGGCTTGAATTTTCCTTTGTGCGTATAGCGGTCAAAATACCGTATCACTTTTAGAAAAGTTTCCTGCACCGCATCCTCGGCAAGAGAGCGGTTGGGAGCATGCCAAAGACAGTAGCGCAGAATGTCCGGATAGAACATTTGAATCAGCTCATCCGTGGCGCTGCGGTCTCCCTGCTCTATTCTTTTTAGTAATTCATCTTCACGCGTCAAGATGGTTCCTCCCGGAGGCTTGCCATCAAGGGCAGTCCCTTCATCAGTATATAACGAAATTGCTTCTGATTTATGATTTCGTTTTCCTGAAAAAGTTTCATTCTTTTTAATAATATCAAAAAGAACCGTGTTTTCCCTTGCCAAACAGGTGCGAGTATGGTATCATACCTTCGTTGGGGCTCCATGGTCAAGC
>DETS01000098.1:0-8470 GCA_002361735.1 Lachnospiraceae bacterium UBA3282
GATTGCGGAACACAAATCGGCTATCTGGACGGAGAAACGGATAACAGGGTGTGTGAATACAAAGATTATGCAACAGACGAGTGGATTGCCAGTTACCTTACCGTAGATGGTGGTGCAATGTTGTGTAAGGAAGTAAGCGTCACCGAAATTCCGGATGGTCTTATCTCAGAATATGAGTGGAATTCTCCGGAAATAGTGAAATTGCGTGCAAAATACCCGGAATACTTTGCGCTTGGAACCTTCAAGGGGCTGGAGGTTTATGTTTGGCAAATGGCAGAGGGAAACTATTGTTTTGGACTAATGCAGGGAACCAACTGTGAGAAAACTTTGGAAGAGAAGATGGCATTAAAAGGTGCGACAGCAGAGGAAATGGCATTGATTTTGTCTACTTTTGATATAGAAGACAGAGATATTTTTGTGATTCCGTGGCAGAATCCCATTTCCGGTTATATGGTTACGGATGATACGGTGAAAGATCCGGAATATATAGGCAATATACGAATGATGCTGGGACTGGACTTGGATGAAGAACAACTGCCTGAACCGGAAGAAGATGATGTAATGTATGACAAAATCCCGATGGTAAGAGTGAACGGTAAATTATATTATGATACAGGGAAAGAAAGCACGGTTGAGGGACGCTGCGGTAATATGGACGGAGAGATAACGTCAACTGTCGATGGAACCGAAATTCCGACAGAAGATAACCAATCTAATTTTGGAAGCGGATTTGGTTATCAGTATGGGGCAGACGATACGATAGAGATTTATATGAATGAAAAGTGGGTTGTCTTTGAATACCGCCCATAGTCAGTGAAATTAACGGCTATTTTGCAACTTGAGATAATACGGAGGATAAAAGATTGAAAAATCACACTGATGTGATGATTTTTCATTCGCGAGTTTGTGGCTCCGGCATGGAGGTAACAATGAGCAATATCGTAATTTTAGGCGGAAGCATGAGAAAAGGCGGCAATACAGATCTGCTTGCACAGGCATTTGCAGAAGGAGCGCGCAAAAATAATGTTGTAGAAATCGTATCGCCGGTATATTTTTACGGTATCAGCGCGCAGCTGAAAGCGGTGATCGACAGATTACATACGCCTATGAGAAATGAGTTTTCAATCAAGAAACTAGCTCTGTTGCTGGTCGGGGCGGCACAACTGCCTGAATTATTTGATGCGATCATATTGCAGTATCAATTGATATTAAATTTTTTCCATTTAGAGGATGCAGGCATGGTACTTGTGAGAGGCGTTAGGGATAAAGGGGATATCAAAGAGAATCCGGCTTTGAAGGAAGCTTACGATTTGGGAGCGTCTATATAAAAGAGATGTAGAATATTTCATTTTTTTTGCATCCCTTTGTTCATGTGATCCGTTATATATAATAGTTACTATTTTCGGAAAGCATGGGGCGTGGATCATAAAATGGAAAAAGGGAGAAGACCAAAGAAAAAGAGAAAATGGACCGCAGGATCTATCCCGACTTGCAGGAAATTGAGTATTTTGGGAAAAGACCTTGACGAATCCTAAAATCCGTTGTATGATACAAACATACCGCCGGTATGTAAAAAGTAAATTGCTTTGCAATTAACTTAGGAGGGATAACCGTGGCGCGCAATAAATATCCCGAAGAAACCGTGAATCTGATCCTTGAGACCGCGACGCGGTTGTTTGTCCAAAAGGGCTATGAGCACACTTCCATACAGGACATTATCAACAACCTCGGAGGATTGAGTAAGGGGGCGATCTATCACCACTTCAAATCCAAAGAGGAAATACTCGTTGCCGTGACAAACAGGTTGGCGGAAGAATCTAATAAAAAACTCTTTGAGATTAAAAACCGCACTGATATGACAGGTCTGGAAAAGCTCAAAAAACTTCTCACCGATTCGCTGAACCGGCCTGTTCATGACAGCATTTTTTCTGCCGCGCCGAATATCAAATCAAGCCCTGCGCTTGTTTACAGCATTTTGATGGAGTCTGTTGACACTGTCGCGCATCAGGATGTCCTGCCTATCATCAGACAGGGAATCGAGGACGGCTCCATTCAGGTCGAATATCCGGAAGAACTTGCGGAGCTTGTCATGCTTGTGGGAAACATATGGCTTAACCCGATGATCTTTGACGACAATCCCGACGGGATTTACAGAAAATGCGTGATGTACGATAAAATGCTGCGGGGGTTCGGATTGGATATTTTCGACGAGAGTATGTTTGAAAGATTCCGCAGGCTCACAGAGATGTATTGTAAAAATAAGTAAAGATTTTTTCTGTCCTTTTCGGGCAGAAAATTTTTAATCAATATACATACCGACGGTAGGTATTAAAAGAATGGAGGTAAAAATGAACAAACTTTTTAGACGTGATTTTACAATGGTAGTGATCGGTCAGATCATCTCGCTTTTCGGCAATGCCATCCTGCGCTTTGCTCTGCCGCTTTACCTGCTTCGCGAGACAAATTCCTCGTCCCTTTTCGGCGCGGTAACAGCCTGTTCTTTTATCCCAATGGTGATCTTTTCTCTTTTTGGGGGAGTGATTGCCGACAGAAAAAATAAGCGCAATATTATGGTGGCGCTTGACTTTACGACAGCGGCAGTTATTTTAGCATTCAGTTTTGCGCTGGGAAAAGTTTTGCTTGTTCCTCTGATGATAGCGGTGCTGATGATACTGTACGGCATTTCCGGGATTTATCAGCCGGCTGTTCAGGCAAGCATACCGCTGATTGTGGAAAAGCAATTTCTCATGCAGGGCAATGCGGTGATCAATATGGTAAGCACCCTTGCGGGTCTGCTGGGACCGGTTATCGGCGGCGTTCTGTTTGGTGCGTTCGGGATTATGCCCATTCTGTTTATCAGTGTCGGCTGCTTTGTTTTTTCGGCGCTTATGGAAATTTTTATCCGTATCCCCTTTACAAAAAATACCGACGGCAAAAGCATTTTGGCTGCGGTGAGTTCCGATCTGGCGGACAGCTTTCGATTTATCAAAAATGAAAAGCCGATTTTCCTTTCGGTATTGGGGATACTTGCGCTGTTCAATCTTATTTTGTCGGCAATGATGATAGTGGGTATCCCTGTCGTAGTGGTGCAGATTTTGGGAATGTCCGACACCGCTATCGGAATCACGCAGGGCGCAATGGGTCTGGGAGGGCTTGCAGGGGGAATCATCGCGGGCGCGGCAGCGGAAAAAATCCGTCTCAAAAACGGCTATGTATTTTTGATCATATGCTCACTGGCGGCGGTTTTTATGGGAATCTCCGTTTTGGAAGCCGTACCGGAAAATATCGGATATTTCATAGTAACCGCCGTAAGTTTCGGTGCGATGTGCGCTTCCACAATGTTTAGTGTGTCTATGATGACAGCGGTGCAGCAGCAAACGCCGCCTCATTTTCTCGGCAAAATCATGGCTGTGATCATTGCCGTGTCAAGCTGTTCCCAGCCTGTGGGACAGGCGGTTTACGGCGTGCTGTTTGATGTTTTTGCCGACAAACCGTATTTGGTAATGATGGGAGCCGCGATTTTGGCTATGGTGGTTTCGGTGTACTCTAAAAAGGTCTTTGCGGTCCTGGAAAAGGAATCCACCGTAAAATAGAATGTTTTATAAGTTTTTACATTTTTGGAGATGATATGCTATAATGAGCGTTGGCAGGAACCGCTGTTTTCTGCCGGCGTTTTATTTTGAGATATTTTATGACATGGAGGAGAAAATCATGGCAATCGAAAGAGTAAAAACCTATTTTAAACAGTTTGGCATGGAAGATAAGATTCAGGAATTTGACGTCTCCAGTGCCACGGTGGAACTGGCGGCTGCCGCCCTTTCCTGCGAGCCTGCAAGGATAGCGAAGACGCTGTCCTTTATGGTGGACGGAAATGCTCTGCTGATCGTGGCGGCAGGGGATGTGAAGATTGATAACCACAAGTACAAGGAGCAGTTTCATACAAAGGCAAAGATGCTGACACCGCAGGAGGCGGAGACACTTGTGGGACATGCCGTGGGCGGCGTTTGCCCGTTTGCGGTAAACGAGGGTGTGAAGGTGTATCTGGACGAGTCGTTGAAACGCTTTGAGACGGTATTTCCTGCCTGCGGCAGCTCCAACAGCGCGATTGAACTGACAATTCCGGAATTGGAGAAGTATTCCGGGTCTGCGGGTTGGGTGGATGTAGGCAAAGGATATTAAATAATGCTCTTTCCATGAGAAAATTTATAGTACAATAACGAAATGATTCCGCTCGCATATGATATCGTAATCTTTTATTTTGAGGATAAGAATATGGATCGGATTCATCAGTTTTTGTGTGAAGAAAAGGAAAAGGGAAAAGAGAGCGACTATGCGTTCCCGCCGCAGCACCAGAACAGACAGCCCGGCTTTGAGTATGTCATGCAGCCGCTTCCCGCTTCGGAATGCGGAAAGCAGTGCAGAAAATTGGAAAATAAGGTAGCCTTGATCACGGGCGGAGACAGCGGGATCGGCAGAGCCGTTGCCTATGATTTTGTGAAGGAAGGCGCATCGGTCGTTATCGTCTATTACGACGAGGAAGTTGATGCCGGAGAGACGGTAGAAAGAATCAGGGAATTGGGCGGAGAATGCCTGCTTTTGTGTGGTGATCTAAAGAATCCGGGCTTTGCGGGCCATTGTGTGGATAAAACAATAGAACGCTTTGGGAAACTGGATATTTTGGTAAACAACCATGCCATGCAGTTCATTCACAGAAGCATTCTGGATATTCCCCACGAGGAATTGGAATTTATATTCAGGAATAATGTATTTTCTTTCTTTTATCTGATCCAATCTGCACTGCCTCACATGAAAAAAGGGGCAAGCATCATCAATACCACTTCGGTGACTGCCTATGAGGGGAATAAGGATTTGATTGACTACAGCACGACGAAAGGCGCGATCGTGGCATTGACCAGATCGTTGTCCCTGTCATTGGCGGAAAAAGGAATCCGAGTCAACGGGGTTGCGCCGGGACCGATCTGGACGCCGCTGATTCCCGCTTCTTATTCAGCCGAGGAGGTTGCAACCTTCGGCAAGAAAACTTCCCATGTTCCCATGGACAGGGCGGGACAGCCGTGCGAAGTGTCGCCGTGCTACGTATTTCTTGCGTCCGATGACGCCAGTTATATGACAGGACAGGTGCTGCATCCGAACGGCGGGACAATCGTGGGCTCATAGAAATACAATATGATGCAGATTAAGCGTGTGAAAGGCTATGGACATTTTGTCGGTAGCCTTTTATCATGAGAAAAGATTTCATTCCTTTTCAAGCAGGGTTTCGTTCCTTTACGGCTGACAGCATCGGATTATGTCGATATAATAAAAAAGAATTGTAGGTGATCAGATTGAAAATAGCCATATGTGATGACGAGAAAGCCATTCGACAGCAAATACAGGAATTGTTGGAAAAAGAAATATCGGGCGTATGCCCGGAATTGTATGAGACAGGAGACAGTCTGCTTGCCGCGGAGAAGCAGTTCGACCTGATCTTTCTGGATATCCAGATGGCGGGGGCGGACGGCATTGAAACGGCAAAGAAACTGCGTGAGCGCAGCGCCTTAAAAGGAGAGGAAGAAGCCATACTGATTTTTATTACGGGTATCAAGGAATATGTTTTTGAGGCCTTTGATGTCGCGGCTTTTCACTATCTGCTAAAACCGATTGCGGAGGACAAGTTTCGGGAGGTGCTTTGCCGTGCGATAAAGGAACTGGAAAAGAGGAAAAAGAAACAGCGGCGGACGGTATTTATCAAGACGAGGAATCGGAGCTTTACGCTTGATGCAGACAGCATCCTTTATGTCGAGAGCAGGGGAAAGAAGATTGAAATCCATACCGCGGGAGAGTGCATAGAGGCATATAGTTCCATGAATGAAATGGAAGGGCAGCTGGGGGAGGCGTTTTATCGTTGTCACAGGGGCTATCTGGTGAATATGGCGTATGTGGCGGAGTATGACAGCGAAGGCATTACTTTGCAGAGCGGGGAGCGTGTCTATCTGGCAAAAGAAAAATACGGGAAATTTGTAAAAGCCTATATGCGGTATCTGAGAAACGAGGTGCATGTGGATGTATGATCTGGTAATGCAATTCGTGGATATTTTACAATGTCTGTTTGAAGGATACTGCATACAATTCTTTTGCGGCAGGTTTGCCAGGCCCAGATTGCAGAGGGTCAGGAATGCGCAGTGGATCACCTGTGTGGTATGGGCTTTGATCAGGTTGGCAGGAAGGGATCTGTTCCAGGAAACGGACAGCGTATCGTTGGTTGTGAAACTGCTCTATGGTGCAGCAATCTTTTGGGTATTCTGCATGTATTGGTATCAGGGGAATATTTTGCTGAAAGTATTTCTTGTGACAATCTTTACTTCTCTGCGTGAGTTGGGATATCTTGCCGCGTACAGCTTTATGTATCCGGGGAAAATTCTGCTCAATATGCTGGCAGAGGATGTGAGCGGCGGCAGCACGATATCGATGGAGGATTTTTGGGTTGCGGTACATGTGCTGACCTTCTTATCAGTAGTGATTATGAAAGTTATACAGTATGCGCTTTTGTTTGTTTCGTTAAAGAAGATTGTAAAAAGCTGCCATTACAGGGAAAAAGGGCAGATGGGAAAGGAAGTGATCTTCTATTTGCTGCCGGCGGTGGCGGGCGTGTTGGTTTCGGTGTTTGTGCGCCTGCTGATGGTCACTATTACGGATGGCATTCCGGTATTTCTGTATGATAACTATCCGATATTGTACCTGATCGTTCCTTCGATCGCAGTGGTGCTTCTGGGAGCGATCGTCTGCAGCTTCCGCATTTATCAGGATATGGCGGCGCTGCAGGAAGAACAGGCGGAAAAGATCATATTGGAAAATCAGATCACGCAGATGCAGCATTCGATGGCGGAGATGGAACAGTTGTATGACGGGATTCGTTCGGTCAGGCACGATATGAGGAACCATATGACGGTTTTGCAGAATCTGATGTGGAAAGAAGACGGCGGAGAGAATGAGGAAATTCGGCAGTATTTTACGGATATGGTGCAGTCGGTGGAGCAGCTTGACAATAGGATGCATACGGGAAATGCCGTCAGCGACGCGGTGGTGGGCAGTAAATTCCGCTATGCGGCAAAGCAGATAGAAGGGATTCGGTTGGATGCCGAAAGCTTTATGCTCTCAAATGCCGTCACGATACAGGCCTATGATATCGGAATCATTTTAAGTAACGGGCTTGACAATGCAATCGAAGCCTGTATGCGGATGCGGGAGAGACAGCCGGATGCGAAAGCCTATATCACGCTCCGTTCCTTTCGTGCTAAAAATATGTTTTTTATCGAGATCGAGAACAGTTTTGACGGTGGGGAGTTGTCCCGTGGGGAAGGCGGACTTCCTTTGTCAACAAAAGAAGATCAGGATATGCATGGGATTGGATTGAAGAACATCAGGAAATGTGCGCTGAAATACGGTGGTGATGTGGACTGCATTGTGGAAGGCAGCAAGTTTACATTGTCGGTCATGGTAAAGAGTTAATGCCCCGAATCACAGAGGGGTTGGAATAAAAAACAATTACAACGGAGGATACAAAATTATGGGAATACACTCGATAGAAGCACTGAGCAATATTGCATTACAGAACAACACCAATACCATCACAGGTCGGAAAAACAGCCTGTCCTTTTCCGAAATTTTTTCAGCAGTCAGAGGAACAAAGCAAACATCGGAAACAAATGCTTTGTCCGCGGCATTCCCGACAAACGATGTGAGCATAAAAGCGGGGAATTGTGATGTGGACGATCAGATCTGGCAGAGAAAAGATTTCCCGGCATGGCAATATTTTCAGGAGGATGCAACCGCAGACTGCCTGAATCACTGGAAACCGAAAGGGAAGACGGCGACGGGAAAAGGAGCCTATATCCAAAAGGAACTGAAAAAAATCGGGCAGGGGAAAATGGCGGTAATCATGCCGGATAGCCTGCAGGAGAAGATGAACGCTGACCCGGAGTTTGCGCGGGAGATTGCAGAAAAAGTACAGGACTGGAAGATCAATTATGATAAAATGGACAATGCGCTGGCGGTTTCTTGCGGCGAAAATCCGGCTTTGTATCAGAGAACAAAAAGCTATTGCCTCCAACTGGACGAAAAGGGAAACGTCAAAAATTATATGGTCGTCGGCGGCGGTACGGATACGAAAAAATCATCGGGAACAGACAGAGCGGACACACAGACGCTGCAAAATGCACTTGCCAAATCAATCATACAGATGACGCTGCAAAACGGGTCTGTGAACATGATGTCAAATTACGGGCAGTTAGGATATGCGAATTATGGATTGACGGATTATTCTGCGATTACGCCTTATTTCGCCGATTTTTATAAATAAAAGACAAGTTTGTGAAACTTTTTCGCTTCCTGAATCGTGTTTTATATAGTCTTGCTT
Organism: Lachnospiraceae bacterium UBA3282; assembly: GCA_002361735.1. Taxonomy (GTDB): domain Bacteria; phylum Bacillota; class Clostridia; order Lachnospirales; family Lachnospiraceae; genus UBA3282. The sequence goes on from DETS01000098.1 coordinate 8,417, forward strand.
TTAAACAAATCTTCGGCTAAAATGGATTTATAATATAAATTGGCCGAAAGGAGA
>DETS01000098.1:8719-8987 GCA_002361735.1 Lachnospiraceae bacterium UBA3282
TTGGCCGAAAGGAGACTTTATGAATTATATAAAAAGGGGATTAGAAAAAGTAGTTTCGGAGGTGACGAAAGAATATCCTGTTGTATTAGTGACCGGACCCAGGCAGGTTGGAAAGACCACTATGCTGCAAAAGCTGATGGAAGGCACTGATAGAAGCTATGTGTCGCTGGACGATCTGAATGAGAGAAATCTTGCCAAGACGGATCCGGAATTGTTTCTGCAGCTTCATAAGCCGCCGGTGCTGATTGATGAGGTACAGTATGCGCCG
>DETS01000098.1:9279-9583 GCA_002361735.1 Lachnospiraceae bacterium UBA3282
TGATGAGGTACAGTATGCGCCGGAACTGTTTACTTATATTAAAATTCATGTAGATAAAAATCATCAGTCCGGGGCATTCTGGCTGACCGGCTCTCAGGTGTTTAAACTTATGCGCGGCGTACAGGAGTCATTGGCGGGAAGAATTGCGGTACTCTCGTTGACCTCATTGTCGCAGGCCGAGATAGAAGGAGGAGATGAGGAGGCGTTTACTCTTACGATGGATTCCCTGACGGCAAGGGGCAAGGGGAGAAAGCCTGCTGATGTCAAAGAGATTTTTGAACGGATATTCAGAGGTTCCATGCCG
>DETS01000098.1:9895-10122 GCA_002361735.1 Lachnospiraceae bacterium UBA3282
GGATATTCAGAGGTTCCATGCCGGCAGTGGTAAGCGGTCAAAACAGCAATCGTCAGATTTTTTACAGCAGTTACTTATCTACTTATTTGGAAAGGGATGCAAAGGATCTTTCCGATGCAATCGATTCTTTGAAATTTTTGCGATTTATTACCGCAGTGGCGGCCAGATGCGGACAAATGTTGAATGTAGCGGATATTGCCCAGGATGCGGATATCAACCAGAAACAG
>DETS01000098.1:10428-10572 GCA_002361735.1 Lachnospiraceae bacterium UBA3282
GATGCGGATATCAACCAGAAACAGGCAAAGGACTGGCTGGGAATATTGGAAACACTGGGTATTATTTTTTATTTATATCCCTATTCTAATAATCTGCTCAAGCGGCTTGTGAAAACGCCCAAATTGTATTTCTATGATACGGGG
>DETS01000098.1:10851-11301 GCA_002361735.1 Lachnospiraceae bacterium UBA3282
AAATTGTATTTCTATGATACGGGGTTGGTCTGTTATCTGACGAAGTGGAGCAGCGCGGAGACTTTGGAGAGCGGGGCGATGAACGGCGCGATTCTCGAAAATTATGTTGTTGCGGAAATCAAGAAGACATACCTTGGTAGTGGAAAAGAACCGTTTATGTATTATTACCGGGACAAAGACGCAAGGGAAATTGATATGGTGTTGGAGCATGATGGGGTACTTAACCCAATCGAGATCAAGAAAACGGCTAACCCGGGAACGGAACTGATAAGACCGTTTCAGTTGCTGAAACGGTCTTCGACGCCGTGTTCTAACGGAGCCGTGATTTGTATGCGGCAGGAACTGTCGATGATCGACAGAGAAAATTTTATTGTGCCGGTTTGGATGATTTAATCGATTTAAAAACGTTACCGCCTGTTTGACTTCTTTCTGGTATGCAAAAATAAATAC
>DETS01000120.1:0-17948 GCA_002361735.1 Lachnospiraceae bacterium UBA3282
ACGGCTCATCTGCTTCTTAAAACACTCGCAGTTATGCTCGATAGTCTCCTTCGTCATCATGGAGCGCATATCCGTGCGCCCGGAAGGATCGCCAATCATAGCGGTACCGCCGCCAATCAACGCAATCGGCTTATTTCCGGCTTCCTGCAGACGCTTCATCAAACATAATGCCATAAAATGCCCCACATGCAGGCTGTCCGCCGTCGGATCGAAACCGATATAAAAGGTTGCCTTTCCGTTGTTGATCAAATCGCGGATCTCGTCCGCATCCGTTAGCTGCGCGAGGAGTCCCCTCGCCTGTAATTCTTCGTAGATTCCCATATTGATTCCTCCCTTTCTTTTTTTAGCAGACGCAGAAGACCCCCGTCCCGATTATCAGGACGAGGGTTAAACTCGTGTTACCACCTAATTTCACAGACGGCTCACACCGGCTGCCTCACTGAGTACGATCATAGAATAACACATGCTATTTACTATCATTCTTAGACGATACTCTCCTGCTATAACGTGCATTCCTCCGTCGTGGCCTACTAAGCTGTTTCACCATTCTGCCGCGAAGCTCCGAGATGTATTCATGGAAAAGTTCCCGCGCGCCTCTCATCTGCCGGCTGCTTTCTGTCCGTTTCCTGATCCACTACTTGTTCTCTTCAACGCCTGTCATATTGTGTAAGATTGCTTTACTGCCTTATAATGTAAACGAAATTATTTTGTTTGTCAACTCTTTTTTATGATGTTCTTTTTCCTAATGGAGTCCCAAATCCTCTCCACCGATCGTACCGATCCCCGCCTTATCAAGAACCGCCGCCAATCCATCCGTATCCGCCACACGGAAGATCATACATGCCTGCCCGTCCTTTTGTCCAAACACAGAATACATGTACTCCACATCCATTCCCGCTTCGGAGATTACCCCAAGCACTTTGCTCAGGCCACCGGGCGTATCCGGAACCGCCACGCCCACGACTGGCGTCATGGTGAGGATAAAGCCCTGCTCCAGAAGTATTGTGGATGCTTTTGACGCGTCATCCACGATCAGCCGCAGCACGCCGTAGTCCGCAGTCTCCGCAATATTGAGCGCCCGCATGTTCACCTGATTCTCCGAAAGGATCTTCGTGATATCCGCAAGCTGCCCCGCTTTATTTTCCAGAAATACAGAAATCTGAGGTATCGTCATATGTTTGTCCCCCTTCTTAAATTTTCCGCTTATCGATCACGCGCACCGCCTTGCCCTCGCTCCTGGTAATGGACTTGGGGGCTACCAGACGTACTTTCGCATAGATGCCAAGCATTGCCTTGAGTGCGGATACCAGCCCCTTCTCCATTTCCGTGATCTTACCGAGATTGTCAGAGAAGTTCTCCGGCGTCATCTCCACCATCACCTCGATGGTATCAGAATTATTGACGCGATCAACAATGATCTGATAATTTGCCTGATATCCCTGCTCCAAAAGCACCGTCTCAATCTGGGACGGGAAGACATTGACGCCTTTCACGATCAGCATATCATCGCTTCTGCCCATGGGCTTGCTCATCTTCACATGCGTACGGCCACAGGAGCATTTCTTTCTGCTGAGTACACAGATATCTCTCGTGCGATAGCGAAGCAGCGGAAACGCCTCCTTCGTGATGGAGGTAAACACCAATTCTCCCTTGCTACCCTCAGGAAGAACCTCGCCTGTATCGGGATCAATGATCTCCGCGATAAAATGATCTTCGTTGATGTGCATGCCGGTCTGCTCGCTGCACTCGAAGCTGACACCGGGACCACTGGTTTCTGTCAAACCATAGATATCGTATGCCTTGATGCCCAGCTTGTTTTGAATATCCTGCCGCATCTCCTCGCTCCATGCCTCCGCGCCGAAGATACCCGCTTTTAACTTGATCTTGTCACGCAGTCCCCGCTCATGGATGCTCTCTGCCAAAAAGGCAGCGTAAGAAGGCGTGCAGCAAAGGATCGTCGCCTCAAGATCCACCATAAACTGCAGCTGTCTGTCCGTATTGCCGGAGGACATAGGCAGCGTCAGGCACCCCACTCTATGGCTGCCGCCGTTTAAGCCGGGGCCGCCCGTAAACAAGCCGTAACCGTAGCAGACATGACAGACATCCTCATTGGTGCCGCCTGCCGCCACGATTGCGCGGGCACAGCAGTCTTCCCATAAGTCAAGGTCATGCTGGGTATAGAATGCCACCACTCTGCGTCCCGTGGTGCCGGACGTGGACTGAATACGTACACAGTCTTTCAGGGGCGTCGCCAAAAGCCCATACGGATAAGCCTCCCGCAGATCGTCCTTTGATAAAAACGGCAGCTTATGTAAGTCCTCCACGCTCTGAATATCCTCAGGCGTAACCCCCTTTTCCTCCATCTTTTTGCGGTAATAGGGCACATTATCCCACACGTGGCGCACCTGCTTTACCAGGCGCTCATTCTGCCATGCGAGAATCTGCTCTCTGTCCGCGGTCTCAATTTCTTTCTGGTAATACCGTTCCATACCTTCCTCCTTTTATCTTGTTTTGCTTCCCTATAAAATAACAATCGTTATAAATCAACTCGCTTTGCCCGACTCGAACGCCTTTTTATTCATCTCCAAAAACTTCGACGGTACGCTTTTCTCGATCGCATCCATCCACTCCTCGTCCGTAAAGTCAAAGTGTTTGGCAAGTCTGCCCATCAGCACCAGATTCACCGCCTTGCTGCTCCCCGCTTCTTCTGCCAGGGAAAGTGCGTCAAAGGCATCCACTTTTGCATCCAAAGCCGCCAGTTTCTCCGCCAGATTCTCCGGGTATGCCGCCGCCCCCGCGATCACGGGCATGGGGTTGATCTGCTGGCTGTTGACGATGATCCTGCCGCCCGGCTTCAAATACTCTGTATAGCGGGCTGCCTCCAACATCTCAAAGGAGAGGATGCAGTCCGCCTGCCCCTTGTCTATAATGGGTGAGCAGACCCTGTCTCCCCAACGCACATAGGTGACCACACTGCCGCCGCGCTGACTCATGCCGTGCACTTCGCTGACCTTAACGTCAAATCCCTTCGTGAGGAGCAGACGCCCCAAGAGCTTACTGGCAAGCAGAGTGCCCTGTCCGCCCACGCCCACGATCATCATATTCTTTGTTTCCATATTATCCTCCATATCACATCTTATCTGTGACTCAAATATATGCAGAGAATGCCCGTATTTTTGGCATTCTCTCGCGTGAGACTTAGAACTTCTTCGCGAAGCAGCCCTTGCTGCGAGTGATTAGAAGTTCTTCTCACGCTGGCTGAGTGCTCCAAATTTACAGAGTTGCTCACAGACCCCGCAGCCCACGCAGAGCGTCTCGTCGATGACTGCCTTACCGTCCACCATGCTGATGGCGGGACAGCCGATACTCATACATGCCTTACACCCCTTACACTTCTCGGGATTAGCGCAAATCGGCCCCGGATGCTTCACATATTTTAACAGTGCGCAGGGACGGCGGGAAATAATGACCGACGGCTCCTTCGCCGCAAGTTCTTCTTTGATTACCGTCTGGCAGGTTTCCATATCGTAGGGGTCTACCACCCTCACCCGTTTGATGCCGACCGCGTGACACAGGCTCTCCAAATCGATCTTTGTGCAGGGATCGCCTTTTAGATTATATCCCGTAGTTGGGTTCTGCTGATGCCCCGTCATGCCCGTAATCGAATTATCCAGTATGATTACGGTGGAATTGGATTCATTATAAGCAATGTTGATCAAACCCGTAACGCCGGAATGGATAAAGGTGGAATCGCCGATCACCGCTACCGTTTTCCCCGCGCTCTCCTCATCTCCCGCCTTCACAAAGCCGTGAAGCCCGGAAACAGACGCGCCCATGCAAACGGTCGTGTCGATCGCGTTAAGCGGTGCGACCGCGCCCAATGTATAACACCCGATATCTCCAAGCACAGTCAGATTTAATTTCTTCAATACATAGAAAAGGCTTCTGTGCGGACAGCCCGCGCACATCACGGGCGGTCTTGCCGGAATCTCCTCCGAAAGGATTTCCCCCTTCTGTACCGCCTGTCCAAGCTTCTCCTGCACCATATTCTGGCTCAGCTCGCCAATTTCGGGAAAAAGATCCTTCCCCGATACGGTCAGCCCCAGGCTGCGGCAATGCGCCTCGATAAAGCCGTCCAACTCCTCCACTACCACCAGCTTCTCCACAGCAGCTGCGAAATCCCTGATCTTTTTCTCCGGCATCGGCCAAATCATGCCCAGTTTCAAAACCGGATAAGTATCTCCCAACGCTTCCTTTACATACTGATAGCAGGTGGAAGAAGTAATGATCCCGTAAGTCTTCTTCTGTCCCGGTTCTACACGGTTGATTTCCGCTGTCTCTGCCCACTCCGTAAGCGCCTTCGTGCGCGCCTCCACCTCGGGATGCCGTCTCTTTGCATTCGCCGGCATCATAATGTACTTTGCCGGATTCTTCTCATAGGCTCTCTGCGCAGGCAGCTTACGCTCTCCCGTCTCCACCACGCTCTGAGAATGACTGACACGGGTACACATCTTGAGAAGCACCGCCGTATCAAACTGCTCGGAAAGCTCATAGGCAAGTTTCGCAAAGGCAAGCCCCTCCGCGGAATCGGAAGGCTCCAGCATGGGAATCCTCGCCGCCATCGCATAATGACGGGAATCCTGCTCGTTTTGGGAACTGTGCATTCCGGCATCGTCAGCCACCCCGATAATCAGTCCCGCGTTCACTCCCGTATAGGAAATCGTAAAAAGGGGATCCGCCGCCACATTGAGTCCCACATGCTTCATCGCGCAAAAACTCCGCACACCGCGAAGCGAAGCGCCGAACGCCGCCTCGAGAGCGACTTTCTCATTGGGCGCCCACTCCGCGTAAACTTCCTCATACTTCGCCACGCACTCCGTGATCTCCGTACTCGGCGTCCCCGGATAGCTGGACACAAAACTGCAGCCCGCCTCATATAACCCTCTGGCAACCGCCTCGTTGCCTAACATCAATGTCTTCATATTTCGTATATCAATCCTTTCTCGTTACATTGCGGAGAATGCTGCTTTTTGCATTCTCCAGAATGAGAAGAATTTCTTCGCGAAACAGCCTCTGCTGTGAGCGTTAGAAATTCTTCTCATTCTCCGATTGAATCTTTTACGGAAACCGTCACCTTCTTATCATAGCAGGAGAATACTTCCTCAATCTTCTTCTCGGCAGGCGCCTTTGTAAATAAGCTCACTACCGGAACGATCACCAGCCCGGCAAGCATACAGAATGCACCCGCGTTGATGGGAGACTGTAAAAGCGTCGGGAAGCTCGGACGGAAGAAAATATTCGCAAGCATAACGATGGTCGAGAATAAAAAGCTCACCCAGCAGGCTGCCTTTGTCGTCCGCTTCCAGTACAGACCGTAAAGGAAAGGCGCAAGGAACGCCCCCGCGAGCGCACCCCAGCTCACACCCATGAGCTGTGCAATAAAGGTAACGTTGGAACGGTATTGAATCAGAGCAAGCACTACGGAAATGGCGATGAACACCACCAACAGCGCACGCATCCACCTTACCTGCTTTTTCTCATCCATCTCTTTCATAATAGTACCTTTAATGAAGTCCAGCGTCAAGGTGGAGCTGGATGCCAATACCAGGGAAGACAGGGTAGACATGGAAGCGGAAAGCACCAGGATTACCACCACCGCGATCAAAATCGTAGGCAGACCGCTTAACATGGTGGGCACCACCGAATCATAACCGTTTGCCGCAATGTCGATCTGATCGCTGAACAGGCGTCCGAATCCGCCAAGGAAATAGCAGCCGCCCGCCACGATGGTCGCAAAGACCGTGGAAATGATCATACCCTTGTTGATCGCACTCTCACTCTTGATTGCATAGAATTTCTGCACCATCTGCGGCAGCCCCCAGGTACCGAGACTGGTAAGGATCACCACGCCCAAAAGCCCCACAGGATCCGGTCCGAAAAAGGAATTAAACACGCCCGGCGCAGCGGAGACGGTCTCGTCACTCACTGCCGCCAGCTTATCAAGCGCGGCAAGAAAACCGCCCTGACTGTGAAGGACCGCAACAATAACAGCCGCTATTCCAAAAATCATGATCACTCCCTGAATAAAGTCATTGATCGCCGTCGCCATATAACCGCCCGCAATCACATAAATACCTGTCAGCACTGCCATCACGATCACGCATACACTGTAGTCAATATCAAAAGCCATCCCGAAAAGGCGGCTCAAACCATTATAAAGGCTTGCCGTATAGGGAATCAGAAAGATAAAGATAATTGCCGAAGCCGCCAATTTCAGCGCCTTGCTCTCAAAGCGCTCTCCGAAAAACTGAGGCATGGTCGCGCTGTTTAGGTGCTGTGTCATAATGCGGGTACGACGCCCCAGCACCGCCCAGGCAAGAAGGGAGCCGAGAAAGGCATTCCCCAGCCCTGCCCAAGTCGCTGCAATGCCGTACTTCCAGCCAAACTGCCCTGCGTAACCTACAAAGACCACCGCCGAAAAATAGCTGGTTCCATAGGCAAACGCGGTCAGCCAGGGACCCACGCTCCTGCCGCCCAAGACAAAGCCGTTCACATCCGTGGCATGTTTGCGGCAATAAAGCCCAATACCGATCATCACCCCGAAAAAGATGATGAGCATCAATACTTTCATAAAAAGATCCATAATTGATTCTCCTCCTCATGGTACATACTTGTATCGCTATTGCATATCATATGTTATTTATTGTGCAACTCGGATTAGTTATTGATCTGCGCCTCCACGAGACTGCCGTGGCAGTAACGCTCCCTGAGTACGGGCTTCTCGATCTTACCCGTAGGATTTCTGGGCACTTTATCAAAGATAACCTTTCGGGGACGTTTATAACGGGGCAGTTCCTTGCAGAAGGCATCAATCTCCTCCTCCGTGCAGGTTTCTCCCTCCTTGATCTCAATGATAGCTGCCGCAATCTCGCCAAGTCTGGCATCCGGCAAGCCGATCACTGCCACATCCTTGATCTTATCGTTTCTGCGCAGAAAATCCTCGATCTGCACGGGATAAAGGTTCTCACCGCCGGAGATGATGACGTCCTTCTTTCTGTCTACCAGATAAATGAAGCCGTCCTCGTCCATGCGTGCCATATCGCCTGTGTAGAGCCATCTGTCCTTTATGACCTCGTCCGTCGCCTCCGGATTCTTATAGTAACAGAGCATCACGCCCGGACCGTGCACAATGAGTTCGCCCACCTCACCCTGTGCGACCTCCTGACCCTGCTCATTTACGATCTTCGCTTCCCAGTGGTAGCCGGGTTTGCCGATGGCACCCACCTTATGTATATTCTCCACACCCAGATGCACGCAGCCGGGACCAATGGACTCGCTCAGCCCGTAATTGGTATCGTACTGATGGTGCGGAAAATGCTTCTTCCAACGCTGAATCAGGCTCGGCGGAACCGGCTGTGCGCCAATATGCATCAACCGCCACTGTTCTAACAGATAGTGGGACATATCCACCTTTCCGGAATCGATCGCGTCCAGCAGATCCTGTGCCCACGGCACCAGCAGCCAGACGATGGTGCATTTTTCCTCTGTTACTGCCCGCAGGATCCACTCCGGTTTCACGCCGCGCAGAAGCACCGCCTTGCCGGCCGAAATCAAAGAGCCGAACCAGTGCATCTTCGCCCCGGTATGATAGAGCGGCGGAATGCAGAGAAACACATCGTCCTTGATCTGTCCGTGGTGGTTCTGCTCCGTCTCGCAGGAGGAACGCAGCGCCCGGTGATTGTGCAGGATCGCTTTCGGAAACCCTGTCGTCCCCGAAGAAAAATAGATTGCCGCATAATCCTCCTCGCAAAGCGCCACCGGCGGTGCGCTGGAGGAACAAAAACCCATTAACTTCAAGCAGTCCTCCGTGTAATCCGGTCCGCCTGCCCCCGGGAAGAACATCATCCCCACGCCCGGAAGATCATCCGCAATGCTGTCCATCCGCTCGATAAACTCCGGTCCGAAGACCAATATCTCCACATCCGCAAGTTCCAGACAATACTTGATCTCATCCGCCGAATAGCGAAAATTCAAAGGCACGGCAACGCCGCCTGCCTTTAAGATACCAAAATAGATGGGCAGCCACTCCAAGCAGTTCATCATCAAAATGCCCACCTTTGTCTCCCGCTCCATGCCGCGGGACAAAAGCAGATTCGCAAAGCGGTTTGCCCGCCTGTCAAAGTCCGCCCAACTCAGTTCCCTGCGGTAAGGCGCCCCATCACCCGCGCTCTCGATCAGACTCGCTTCCCGCCAGGTCACCGCACTATCGCGTTCCTGGGAAGGGTTCAATTCCACAAGCGCCGTGTCTGAACCGTAGAGTCTGGCGTTGCGCTCCAAAAACTCTGTGATTACCATCGTTACCTCCATTCCAACAAACTCCCGAATAAGAAATCAGCACATCCGTGTGATTTTTCATTCATCCTCCTCTTAAACATATCAATAACATGCGTTATAGTAATACATAGGCATTCACCGTGGCATGCGCCACATAAGTGCCCAACTCGTCCCGTATATCTGCGGTGTAAAGCGCAGTCGTACGTCCGCTCCGCAGACAGACTGCCTCCGCGATCAGCCGTTTCCCCTTTGCGGGAGCAAGAAAAGTAATGGATACCTGCTGGCTGACCGTCGGTTTCTCGGAATATCCGTTCGCCGCGATCGCACAGGTAAAGTCTGCCAACGTAAAAATAGCGCCTCCCATGGGGACGTTATTTTCATTCAAATGCCGCTCCTCAATTGTCAAAGAACAGGTTGCTTTTCCGGGTTCCGCAGCATCGATCACAATCCCCGCAGCGTCCGTTGCAAAATGATCGTTTTGAAACCGACTGCGAATTTCTTCCAATTTAGACATGACCGATCTCCTTTCTGCAACTGTATGCACGGTCCACTCTCTCATCTACTCCTTATGGATACAAAAAGAAACTACATTTTCCACCTTAACACGTTTAGTCCTTACCGTCAAGGCAACACAAAGAGCAGATAAACAGCTTCGTTTATCCGCCCCTTTTTTCTTTATCGGTTCACCATCAATTTCATCATTGCCTGATTCAAGCCGTCCACCGTCAGCTTATACATGGGAAACAGCCCTTTGATCACCGTCTCCGCTTCCCGCCAGGGCGCGTGTCCGGGCGCCATCTTGGGATTGAGCCAGACGATTTTTTTATAGTGGCGCTTCATTAAAAGCAGCCAGTCCATCCCGGAAAGCCCGCCGTTTGGTCCTCTGTAATTACCCGTCGTAGAGTAAAGCTCCTCCGGTGCCATCGCCGCGTCCCCCACAATGATCACCTTATAGTCGCTGTCCAGATTGCGGAACATCCACTCCGTCTCGATCCACTCGCCGTTCTCACACTCCGGCGTCTTATAAAGATGAGAATAGATGCAGTTATGAAAAAAGTAGGTCTTTACATCTTTATAGTGGTTGGACTTGTGCACGGACTGGAACAACTCGCTAAGAAGCGTCGTATAAGGAATCATGGTGCCGCCCGAATCCATCAAAAGCAAAAGCTTCACCGAATTTTTGCGCGGCTTTTCCATCACGATCTGCAGACAGCCGCCGTTGTTGCAGGTCGCGTCTATCGTACCGTTAATGTCAAGCTCCGTCTCTGGGATATCCAGCTTCGTGGAAAACTGCCGCAGTTTCCGAAGCGCCATCTGGAACTGCCTGTTATCCAGTACCTTATCATTTCTGAAATCGCGGTATTTCCGTGCACCCACCACCTGAAAAGCCGACTGATAGCCCGTGGTGCCGCCCACGCGGATGCCGCCCATGTTACCGCCCATATTGCCGAAAGACGTCTTTCCCATGGTGCCGATCCAGTAACTGCCGCCGTTGTGCTCCTCGTTCTGATCGCGCAGCCTGTCTTTAAATTTATTCTCAATGTCATCCTTGTCCAGGGTAATGACTTCCTGATTCATCTCATGGCGCATCTCCTCGAAGACATCCTGCATCTCCGGCTTATCCAGCCACTTGAGAAGATTCTTCCCCACTTCGTTTTCGGACATGATGCCCTTGAACACCTCGTCAAACGCCATGTCGAACTTGTCAAACTCGGTCTCCGACTTTACAAGAATCATCCGCGCCAGGTAGTAAAACTCCGTCAGGCTGCTGTGGCAAAGCCCCTGATTGAGCGCATCCTGCAAAGTCAGCCACTCGCTTAGAGATACCTCCAGCCCCTTATCCTTTAAGGTATAGAAGAATTTACTGAACATAAATTTCCCTCATTCAATAACGCTCGCTATTTCTAGTCAACCTTATTCTTCACCGTCTCCAGATCTTCGTCCTTCTTCACCACTACGCCGATGAAAGGAAGCTCCTGCCGCAGTCTGTCCGTGGGAATCCCGCCGATCTGCAAAGCGTTGATCCAATCGATCAACTCCGAAGTACTGGGCTTTTTGCGGATATCCTTCATCGAGCGGATCCAATAAAATACCTCCATGGCATCCTTTAGCAGCTTATCCTCCACATCGGGATAATGGGTTCTCACGATCTCCTCCATCAATGCCTGATCCGGAAAATCAATATAGTGGAAGATACATCTGCGCAGGAACGCGTCCGGCAGCTCCTTTTCAGCATTGGAAGTGATGATCACGATCGGTCTGTGCTTTGCCTTCACGGTCCGCTTGGTCTCATGAATATAAAACTCCATCTGGTCAAGCTCCCATAACAGATCATTGGGAAACTCCAGATCCGCCTTGTCGATCTCGTCGATCAGGAGGATCACCTGCTCGTCCGCCTCAAACGCCTCTCCCAATTTGCCCAGCTTAATATAATGGGCGATATCGTCCACGCCCTCCTCTCCGAACTGCCCGTCATACAATCTCTGAATCGTATCATACATATAGAGACCGTCCTGCGCCTTCGTGGTGGACTTGATGTTCCAGATGATCAGCTTCTTACCCAGCGACTCGGCTACCGCCTGCGCCAGCATCGTCTTTCCCGTGCCCGGCTCTCCCTTTACCAGAAGGGGCTTCTGTAAGGCGATCGCCACATTTACGCTTGCCAAAAGCTGCTCGGACGCCACATACCCCGCGGTACTGTTAAATTTTGTCTCTGCCATATTCGTTTCCTTTCCCATGCTGTTACTCCTATTGCACACACTATAGATTTATGTTACGATATTTCAGATACAAAAGCAAGGAAAACAGAAAGGAACAAACGACATGTCAAGAAATACAAGTCTCTCCTTCGAGGTATTTCCCCCGAAAAAGGAAGAAGAATTTGAAAACATATTTGATTTTTTGAGAGAGGCGGCAAAGCTGCACCCCGATTTTATCAGCTGCACCTACGGTGCGGGCGGTTCCCGGGCGGGAAAGACCATTGAGATCGCTTCCTTCATCCAAAAGGAGCTCGGCATTGATGCCATCGCCCACATCACCTGCGTAGGCTTTACCCGGGCTGACCTTGAGAAAAACTGTGAAGCGCTGCAGGCTGCCGGCGTAAACCGTGTCCTTGCCCTGCGGGGAGACAGACCGCAGCACATGACGGATGAGCAGTTCAACAGTCGGGAATTTTTCTATGCCACAGATCTGGTCCGATACTTAAAAGAGCATACTTCCATGCAGATTTCCGGCGCCTGCTATCCTGAGAAACATTTTGAGGCACCCGGTCTGGAAGAAGACTTGATTCATTTGAAAGAAAAAGTAGATGCGGGCGTCAGCTCACTGGTGACGCAGATGTTTTTCGATAACACCTGTTTTTATCGTTTTATGGAACTGGTGCGGGCAAAGGGCATCTCCGTTCCCGTTCACGCCGGCATCATGCCCATCACCACGGCGAAACAGCTCGGCACCACCGTCTCTCTCTCCGGCTCCTCCGTTCCCAAAGAACTGGCAGACCTGATCGCCACTTACGGGGAAAATAAGGAAGACATGCGCAAAGCCGGGATTGACTATGCGGTACGCCAGATTCGTGACCTGAAGGAACATGGTGTGGACGGCATTCATATCTACTCCATGAATAAATTAAAGACCACAAAGGAAATCTGCGGGATGATCTGAGCGCGGCAACGATATCTGCGGCTATATGAAAAAGCCGCATTGATATCTGACGGAGGAATGAACATTGGAACGTGAGAAACTCGGCTCAAGAATGGGCTTTATTCTGTTATCGGCAGGGTGCGCCATCGGTATCGGCAATGTATGGCGTTTCCCCTATATTGCGGGCATGTACGGCGGCGGCATGTTTGTGCTGTTCTACCTCTTTTTTCTCGTCATCATGGGCGTACCTGTGATGACCATGGAGTTTGCCGTCGGACGCGCCAGCAGAAAAAGTATCATCAAAAGTTTCTCGGAATTGGAAAAGCCGGGGCAAAAATGGCATTTGCACGGCTATCTGGGCATGGCGGGCAACTACCTTTTGATGATGTTCTATACCTCGGTAGCCGGCTGGATGCTGTACTATTTCTATCAAATGCTGACCGGAGCCTTCATCGGAAAGGACAAAGAACAGGTGGCAGGCATGTTTCAGGGGATGTTGGAAAGCCCCGCCATTTTGACCACCGTTATGGTGATCGTCGTGGCCTCGGGTGTCCTGATCTGCTCCCTCGGTCTGCAGAAAGGCGTCGAGCGGATCACCAAAGTGATGATGTCACTGCTCCTTTTGATCATTATCATACTTGCCATACGCAGCATGACGCTTCCCGACGGCACGGAAGGGCTGAAATTCTATTTGCTGCCGGATGTGCAGAGAATGCGGGAAGTCGGTCTCACGGAAACAATAACAGCCGCTATGAATCAATCCTTTTTCTCGCTGAGTCTTGGCATCGGCTCCATGGCTATTTTCGGCAGCTATATCGGCAAGGACCGCACCCTGCTCGGCGAATCCATGAATATTGCGATTCTGGATACCTTTGTGGCGCTTGTGTCGGGATTGATCATTTTTCCCGCCTGTTTCTCTTTCGGCATCAGCCCTGATATGGGACCCAGCCTGATATTTATCACTCTGCCGAACATTTTCAACCATATGGCAGGGGGGCGCATATGGGGCACACTGTTCTTCGTGTTTATGTCGTTTGCCGCATTCTCCACCATCATTGCCGTATTTGAGAACATTATCTCCTGCGGTATGGATCTGTTTTGCTGGAGCCGAAAGAAGTCCTGCCTGATCAATCTGATCGCGCTCACGCTTCTCTCTCTGCCCTGCGTGTTCGGTTTCAATATCTGGTCGGATTTTCAGCCGCTGGGGGATGGCAGCACGGTCCTTGACTTGGAGGACTTTGTCGTCAGCAACGTGATTCTGTCAATCGGCGCGCTGGTCTATCTGCTGTTCTGTGTGACAAGATACGGTTGGGGGTTTGACAACTATCTGAAAGAAGCCAATACCGGGGACGGCATGAAAGTGCCGAAGGGCATCCGCGTCTACGTGACGTATGTCCTGCCGGTGCTGCTTATATTTTTGATTTTGAAAGGGTGGATAGCGTGAGAAGTACTTCTAAAACTCAGCAACAGAGGCTGCTTCGTTAAGAAGTACTAAGTCTCACGCAAGAGAATACCCAAAGTACAGGCATTCTCCGCACGGATTTGAGTCACAGCAAAGCTGTGGCATGGCGGTTAGGGTGATCAGATGATAAGGGAACCAGCATGTCCGTGCCGGTTCCCTCCTTTATCTACTATTCAGCATCCAATAACCGATCACCAGAAAAACAATCTCAAACGCCCTCTCCGAGCCGCTGACCCACCCGAGAACGATCGACAATGCCGGAATGACAACCGCGGACAGGATTCCTGCCACAGCGCCTGCCCACTCCCCGGCTGCCGCCTCCCGCAGAATAACCGGCATTGATATCAGAACGGAATACATCCCGCCCGCACACCAGCGGACCAGCATCTGACGGGAACGTGCGTGGCAAAACGTCGGCAGCAGCGTATCCATGTTATATTTCTTCTCACGGCAGCCATAATCCGCGTATAACGGGCAGGACCACATCATTGCCAACACCCACAGCGTGCCGCGTGCCGTTTTTCTGTCTGCCAGAAACATCGACAGCCATAAACCCGACATAACCAACGCCCAAAGCGCGGAACAATTGCGGAGCGTCAGGATAACCTCTGTCACAAACATACCATGACCGTTCGATTTTCGCTCCTCTTTCTCAGAAATCAAACGCCTTTTCCTACTGCTCTCATAGCGCGGCAAAATCACGGAAGCCGCAATGCCTGTCATGATTCCGGCAGCGATCATAACGCTTTTTTCAAAAACCCGATTTTTTGTTAAATACAATGGCATAAAAAACAATTCTGACATTTGCCAATGATTTATCTCGATATCCTGATGTACGCCGAGCGCCACATGCGCCGGGCATCCCGTCACACTGTATACACTCCGGTCAATGCTGTCTTTCAGCCACACAAAACCTGTCATATCAAAGAACCGTGTCATAACCCCCGGCGAGTCATCCACCAACGAAAAAATACAGATGATATACAGAATAAAAAACAAAACGCCAGCCAGCCAGGAACCGCTCCTGCTCCGAAACAGTGGAACGGCCTCCGCTGCAAGCGCCAGAGCGGAACACAGAAAGATACCCGGTAAAATACTGATAAAAAAGGAAAGAAAATGTAATACGGAAAATCCTGAATCGGGATAGTGCATCAGCGTCATGCAGAAGGAGGACACGACCACCACAGCCAACACCAAAGCAAGGAGGGAAAAATTGGATATGTATTTTCCTGCCAGATAACTTACCTTGCTCACCGGAGACGTATAAATCAAATCTATCATGCCCGTCTTTCTGTCAAAGGACAGCGTATTCCTCAGATAGAAAAATCCTGCCACGGGCAGCAGCATCCCTGTGCACAGGGCAGACGCCATCGGTATCCACGACCAGTTTGTACCCTGCAAAAAATAATCCACATCCACGGCAATCGAAGTCATTTCCGCCTCCGAATTCGGAACAAATAAAAATGCCGCCAACACAGACAATGCACATAACGCGAGAAAAGAAAATCGGCGGGAACGCTCCTTAAAATCTGATTTCGCAATAAACCATATTTGATTTCCAATCATTGAAATACCTCCTCAGAAACACAAAGACATGCCTCCTCCAGAGAAGCCCCGACTGAAACCGCGTCTGCATACGGTCTTTTGGCGCTCACCTGCCGGATTTTGATTCCCTGTTTTGTCTGGAGCATGGAACTGACACCGGACAACTCTTCGCTGCTCCAGCTCTTTGGCAGAATGTACTCCAACACATGACCTTCCGCATGATGGAGCAGCGTTTCCGGCATATCGTAAAACAGCAGATTTCCCTTTTTCAGAACCATTATCTTTGTCGCCGCCGCTTCGATATCAGAGATGATATGTGTGGACAGCAAAACAAGTTTCGTACATGCCAGTGTTGAAAGGATATTCCGAAGGGTCACCCGCTCTTCCGGGTCAAGCCCCGTTGTCAGCTCATCTACTATCACAATCTCCGGGTTCCCCAATAAAGCGCCTGCGATTCCCACACGCTGTTTCATGCCGCCTGAACAGTCTGACAGACGCTTATGTCTCACATCTGACAAATGTAAGGCTTCCAGAAACGTTTCCACTTCTGCCACGGCTTTCCTTTTGGGAATTTTTTTCAATGCGGGAAATGTACCGTATTTCTTTGAAATTTCTTTTACCTCTAACAGCATGATAACCTCCTGAAAAATCAGGCGGTCTCATTCTGCCTGATCTTTTGTCAAACGATTATAGAGGAGCAGCCCTATTCCTATGGCAATACATAAAACCATGAAAAAACCGCCCGCCGAGTTTGCGCCCGGTTCGCCCGGGAAAAAGGGGGATATGATAAAAAGCACAATGGCTGTCACGAACCGGATTTTACGGCTCCTTTGCCTTTTTGCAGCCGGATTGCCTAATTGGGAATCTGTATGGACAAAAAAATCTTTATCCGTCTCATTTCGCTCCGCCACCGTTCCTTTTAATAAAGTGTCTATACTCACTCCGAAGAAATCGCTGATTTCAATAAGACACTCTGCTTCCGGACAGCATACGCCATTTTCCCACTTGCCAACCGTCTGACGCGATACTTTTAATTCTTCCGCCAGTTTTTCCTGTGAAATGTTTTTTTCTTTTCTCAGTTTTTGAAGGTTTTCTGAAAAATTCATTTTACACGCTCCCTGGTACCCTTACATTCTATAATCGGGCAGGTGAAGTTACCCCCAATCATGCATTACATACAGGACAATTTCAGGTAACATCCTGTTAATTTGGCGTTACATTTGCCTGTTTTTACAGATTTTTTCAGTCTTTGCAAAAAATTTCTCTTTGGCTATCTTACTCTTTTTGTCGCCACCGCAGTCCAAAACCTCGGATCATGATAAAAAAATACCACAGTCCTGTCTGTGATATAATAATCCCATTCTTCCGGATTATATACTGCACCTGATACTGCCCCTATCTGTTCACCTATCTCTTCGTCAGTGTCATCAATAAACCGGTCAACAGTAACTATCTCCCCCGTACTGCAGTCAATCGTAATACCATCCAATACCGAATATGGGTGTGCTCCGCCCTCATAATCAACATCATTAAACAACAAACTGACAAAATCTTTACCAGCATAAGTAATACCTCGAAAAATCAAGTTGTTAAATGGTACGTTTGGGGCATCCCTGTACTCTTCATCTATATATGTTTCTGAATCATGCCGATAAGCCTCTTTCTTTGAATCATAAAAAGCTTGCAAAGTCTCATTCAGAATGACGGGAAAATCCGAATCAAAATAAAAACACTCTATATCATAGTAAAAAAAGTTATTTCCATTCTGATTCTGAAACTCTTCATGCTCCTGTCTGATTGCTCCATATTTTGTTTCATCATTATCTATCGCTTCATCTTCCTCAATATAATACTTATTTTTCTGTTCCAAAGACTTCCATTCTATCAAACCAAAATCCAAATCGTCTATTGCAATCCATTCATCGCTGCCTGCTAACATGATTTCATCTTCATCATTTACTTTACAATACGCAATAGCACTGTTTCTCCAATTAAATTCAATATGATTGTTTTGCTTTAATTTGAGAATGTCAAACTGCAGCAGAAACTCTTCTTTGCTAACAGGCTCTCCGTTAATTGTCGCCTCATCCGGTTGGTAATCATCGTAAAACCCCATGAAATATTCCCCCTGTTCATAAGTAAAACAGACATAACCATTGCCGGCGTTTTCGCCATTCCCGCAGCTCATAAGGACAAGATGATTATCCTTATAACATAAATAATTGATTCCTCCCCAATCTTCCGTTTCGTACAGATCTGCAACTTTTTCCGCTTTTCCTTCTTCATAGGTAAATACAGCAACAGATTCGGCCGAACCTATAATCAATTCAGGAATATCATTCTTGTCAAAATCATGTATCCCCACATAAGCGCATCCATTAAAGCCAAATTCTGAAATAAAGTTATAAGGGTCAGCAAGATTACTCTCTATATTTCTGATAATATTTTTATAGGCGTCCTGCCATGTAACGCTTATTTCTGTTACGTCCTCTTCCGTACTTCCCTTTCTCTCTGCCTCATTTACATAAGCTGTATTTGACTCTGTCTCTCCAATTACATCTGCATTCTCTGCCTCCGTCATCTTTTCCACTATTTCTTGTTCCTGCTTCATGCCCTCATCTTCACTATTTATTCTCCGGCATCCTGTCAGGCAAAAAACAAATAAAAATATTGACAGAATATACACTTTTTTCATGCTTATTTCCTTTCCCAAAAAACTTTATCGGTTTCCCTCATATCGTATTATTTACCACCCATATTAATTAACTGTTTTCTACATTTCTGCACTTCCACAATGCCATAGGATTCCTTGCAGTATTTACAAGTATTTGCTTATTTTATCAAAAAAACTTATAAACATCAAATACATTGCGCGTTTTTCAAAATACGGTTTCCCCGCGCAATACCAATTACCGCCTCATATAGTCTGTCGGCAACCACACCCGCATTTCCAAACCCGGATTGCACC